>JAGSPS010000378.1 GCA_018262315.1 Deltaproteobacteria bacterium
CGCCCGCAAGGGCAGCGACGGGTCCGAAGCGCTTGGTGATTCCAGTGGCCGACACGACCGGAGCGCCGCGCAGCGCGGTCGCCGCAGCGCCGTTCGTCACGCGCGCGCCGCTCCTGTGTCGATGCGTGTGCCGCACTGCGCGCAGAAGCGGTCGCTGGCGCGGGCGGGCGCGGAGCAGGAAGGGCAGATCGTTGGCGATCCGGACACGTCTCGACGAACTTCGTTCGCCTGCGGCTCACTGCGCGCGCCGGCTGCGCCGGTGTCCTGATGACCTTCGTTCGCCTGCGGCTCACTGCGCGCACCGGCTGCGCCGGTGCTTGCCCGCATCAGCGCCGCCGCGCGGTTGCGCAGTTCGAGGCGCATGTTCTGGTAGTCGCCGTCGGAGATCTTGGCGGTTTCGTAGTCGTGTTCGAGGTCGCGCAGCGAGGCGTAGACGGCTTCGCGCTCGTGCAGTGCGGCGTCTTCGCGTTCCACGGCGTCGTCCGCGGCGGACGACCTGCGCGCCACGCGCAGCGGTGCCGCGACGAAACTCACCACGAGTCCCGCCGCGAGCGCGACGACGGCGTAGAGCCCCGCGCGCGGCAACTTCGCCGGTGCGCCGAGCGGCGCGAGCGCGAGTCGCACCGTTTCGCTCGGCTCGACCTGGAACGCTTCGAGCGCGATGTAGGTGCGGTCGGGGGTCTTCACCGGCCGGCGGCGGTGCAGGCGGTCGGACTCGGCGCGCAGGCCCGTGTCGGCGAGGAAGATGCTGAGCAGCGGCAGCGTTCGACCGAAGCGCAGGTCGAGCGCAATGGCTCCTTTCGGATCCGTCACGGGCAGGTGATAGGCGATCGAGAGCCGCGTTTCGCCGGGGGGCAGCGGCCCGCGCAGGATGGCGCCCACACCGTCGCCGGGAGCCAGGCCGCGGGCGAACGCGTCGCGGTCGAAGCGCACTTCCTTTGCGCCCTCGGGCACCGGCAGCGTGAGAAGGGATCCACCCTGCGGAGCCACGACGGCCGTGTCGCCCGACACCACGAGGAGGGTTTCCTGCTGCACACTCAGCGCCGCGTCGTCGAGTTCGAGGAAGATGCGCGTTTCTTCGAGGTGCACCGCATCGGGATCGACGCGGGATGCGGGCATGTCGATCTTCAGCGTGATCTTGCCGCCCGGGGCCACGCGATCGACGACGAATTGCAGCGGTGGCGCTTCGCCCTCGGCCGGCTGCGTCGCGGGCTTCTCCTCGCGCGCGCCCACCACCTGCAGCTTGGGTCCCGTGCTGGGAACGAGCACCACGACTCGCTGCGCCCCGGATGGAAACTGCTTCTCGATCGCGACCGTTCCGCTTGCGGCCGGCAGCGTGTACTGGAACGCGAGACCCTGGTCCTTCGCGAGCGGACCCGGCCAGCCCGACGGGTAGAGAGGCCCGTAGAAGCGCAGTTCGTCCCCGTCGTGCACGAGGCCTTCGGGCTGGATGCCGAGCGGGATCCTGAATTCCTCGGCGCCCTTCGGCAGCCGTGCGCGGAATAGTGGCTTCGCCTCGGCGCGGCGCGGCGCTGCGGCGAACACCGTGCGCGCGCCGTGATTCTCGAAGCGGTGCAGTTCGGAGATGCCGATGCGCCCGCCGGCGGACGTCACCTCGAGCCGCGCTTCGACGACGGCGACGCCGCTCGCGTCCTCGCTCGGATCGCCGACGCGCACCGTCACGCGCTTCTCGGTCTCGCCGGCCGCGAACGAGACACGCTCGCCGGGGTAGGGGATCCCGGCGTAGCGCGCGCCGACCAGGTACGCGGTGCTCGGGTCGTTGGCGATGCCCTCGAAGGCGAAGTGCCCCGCGGCGTCCGAGCGCGCGCGCCGCAAGCCCGGCGTGCCGCTCGCCGGCAGCGCGTAGAGCAGCATCTCGACGTCCCCGATCCGCGCAGGGTCGTCCGGGTTCACGATCTCGCCGCGGATCGCGCCGCTGCCCGCGGGCACGTCGGCTACCTGCGCACCCGCCGTCCCATCGTGTTGGGCCGCGGCGGACGTCGCGAAGAGCAACGCCGCCAGGCACGCGACGCTCGCGTGCCTCATGCCGCTTCGCGCGGGAGAAGCGCCCGTCGGTCGCTGCGCGTTTCCGGATGCGGCCAGAGTACGACCAGCGCGCCGAGGATGAAGGTGTAGCCGCCGATCCAGATCCAGTTGACGAGCGGATTGCGGTGGATCTTGACCGTCGCGGAGCCGTCGGGTTCGAGGGCGGTCAGGATCACGTAGAAGTCTTCGAGGAGCGTGGAGCGGATCGACGGGATCGAAGCGGGCTGCTGCTCGAGCCAGTAGACGCGCCGCTCGGGCACCATCACGGCGAGCGGCTCGCTGCCGTGGAACAGCGCGAGCCGCGCGACGGCACCGCCGTAGTGCTGCTTCGGCAGCGCCTTCGCGGTCAGATACTCGAGCTTGTAGCCGTCGTTCATCGAGATGGTCTCGCCGGGCTTCACGTTTTCGAGGCGCTCCTCGTTGAACGCCGAGCCCGAGATCCCGATCAGGATGAAGACGATGCCGAGGTGGACGACGTAGCCGCCGTAGCGGCGCTGGTTCCTGCGCAGCAGCGTCGCGAGGGCCGTCAGCACCGATTCGCCGGCGTTGCGCATGCGCGCTCGCACCGCGCGCCAGTATTCCTGCGCGATCGTCGCCGTCACGAAGGCGCCGAGCGACCAGAACACCACCGGATAGACGGCCAGCGCGTCGCCGAGCGCGAGGACTGTCGCGACGACCGCTGCCGCGCCCACGAGTCCGGGGACCACGAACTGGCGCCGCAGGCTCGTCGGAGACGCGCGCCGCCACGCGACCAGCGGGCCGACGCCGGTCAGGAAGAGCAGCGCGGCGGCGAACGGTCCGGTCAGCTTGTTGAAGAACTGCGGACCCACGGAAATCTTGGTGCCGCGTACGCCTTCCGACAGCACCGGGAACATCGTGCCCCAGAAGACGATCACGAGGATCGCCATGAACACCCAGTTGTTGAGCACGAAGCTCGCCTCGCGCGACCGAGATCACACCGCTGCGCGTGAGGAAGGTGCCGAACAGGCACAGCGAGTAGGTGAGCCCGATCAGCACCATGTTCCAGATCTTCAGCATGTCGCGCTTTTCCTGGATGATCACCGAATGCAGATACGCGGTGGCCGGCAGCCACGGCATGAACGACGCGTTCTCGACCGGATCCCACGCCCAGTAGCCGCCCCAGCCGAGCACTTCGTAGGCCCAGCGTCCGCCGAGCAGGATGCCCATCGAGAGGAAGAACCACGGCACCAGCGTCCAGCGGCGCGTCGCGCGCAGCCACGCGTCGCTCTGCCGGTTCGTCATCAGTGCGGCGAAGGCAAACGCGAAGGGCACCGAAAATCCCGTGAATCCCGAGTAGAGCACCACCGGGTGGATCAGCATCAGCGGGTGCTGGAGCAGCGGGTTGAGACCCGCGCCGTCGGACATCACGTCGCCGGGCGGGAGCTTGGTGAACGGGTTGATCGCCAGCGCGGGAAGATCGATGAGCGCGAGGAAGAACGCCGCGTTGAGGAGCAACACCGCCGCGACCCAGGGCAGCAACCGCCGCTGTGAATCGCGCAGCAGCCACATCGCGGCCGACGCGTAGATCAGCGAGATGAACACCCACAGCAGCAGCGAGCCGCCCTGGCCGCCCCAGAGCGCAGACACGCGATACGGCAGCGTCATGCTGCGTGCGCTGTGCTGCGCGACATAGGCGAGCCGGTAGTCGGCGGTGATGAGGCAGTAGAGCAGCGCGCCCACACCGATCGCGGTGAGCAGAAACGTCGCCCACACCGCGCGGCGCGCGACTTCACTCCACTCGGTGCGACCGCTGCCGCCCGCCACGCCCGCCGCGACGCCGCCGAGCGCAGCGATCAGCGCGAGCCACAGCGCGTAGTAACCAATCTCCGGCACGGGTCAGGCCTCCGGCGCGCGGGGGGGATGACTCAGAACGGCGCGCGCTCGGCCGTCTTGGCTTCGAACTTGGACGGGCACTTCGCCATCACGTTGTCGGCGACGAAGACCGCGCCGCTGGCCATGCGGCCTTCGAGCACCACCTCGGCGCCGTCCTGGAACATGTCCGGCGTCTCGAGCGTGCCGTAGAGGACGGGCATCGGTTCCGCGCTGGCCGCCTCGTGCGGCGGTTCGTTCACGACCTGGAAGCGCAGCTGGCGGTTTGCGAGGTCGCGTTCGATCGAGCCGGGCGCCACGTAGCCGTGTACGCGCACCGCCTTGCCCTCGGCGTTTGCCGCGCGGAACTCCGCAAGCGACTGGTAATACTGGAAGGTGCCGATCTTCTCGAGATTGGTGGCCGCGTACCAGCCGAGCAGGCCGGCGACGACGAGTGCCCCGAACGCGATCTGAAGACCTTTCGACATGTGGGCGCAGGCTAGCAGCCGAACTTTGACTTTCCATGCGACCGAAGCGCCGAACGGCGCGTGTCGATCGCGCGACAACTCCTCGCCGCAGCGATTGTTTTGGCGCGCGCGACGCTTGACGGCCGGAAACCCGGCGGCTATCCGCCCGCCATGTCGCATCCCTGGGCGAAACGCGCCGCTTCGATCCAGCCGTTCCTCGCGATGGAAGTGATGGAGCGCGCCTTCGAACTGGCGCGCGCGGGCGCACGGGTGATCCACCTCGAGATCGGCGAGCCCGACTTTCCGCCGCCGCGGGAAGCGGTCGACGCGTGCGCGCAGGCGCTGCTCGCCGGCGAGACGCACTACACGGACAGTCGCGGCGTCGCCGAGCTGCGGGAAGCGATCGCCGCCGAGAAGAGCGCTCGCGCCGGTGTCGCGATCGATCCCGAACGCGTGCTGGTCACGAGTGGAACGTCGCCCGCGATGCTGCTCGTCTTCGGTCTGCTCGTGGAGCCGGGCGCCGAAGTGCTGATCCCGACGCCGCACTACCCGTGCTACCCGAACTTCGCGCGTTTCTGCGGCGGCGTTCCGGTCTTCGTGCCGACGGATCCCACCAGCGGCTATCAGGTCGACGTCGACGCCGTACGCCGCGCGATCGGCCCGCGCACCGCCTGCCTCATCGTCGGTTCGCCGGCGAACCCGACCGGCGCGGTCCAGAGCGCCGAGACGCTCGCCGCGCTCGCCGGACTCGGCGTGCCGCTCGTCTCCGACGAGATCTACGACGGTCTCGTCTTCGACGGCGGTC
>JAGSPS010000136.1 GCA_018262315.1 Deltaproteobacteria bacterium
TTGAAGAAGAACTTGAGTTCGAAGATGCCCTGCGGCGTGTGCGCGTACTTGTTGGTGGTGACGCGACTCACGGTGGACTCGTGCATGCCGATGTCGTCGGCGACGTCGCGCAGATTCAAGGGCTTCAGGTACTGCACGCCGCGGTCGAAGAACTCGCGCTGGTTCTTGATGATGCTCTGCATCACCTTGTAGATGGTGCGCTGGCGCTGGTGGATCGACTTGATCAGCCACAGCGCCGAGCGGACCTTGTCCTGCACGTAGTCGCGCGTGTCCTTGGCGACGCCCTCGGCGCCGCGTGCGAGCACGTCGCGGTAGAGCTGGTTGATGCGCAGCTTGGGCAGGCCGTCCTCGTTCAGCACCACGTGCAGCTCGTCCCCGATCTTGTGGACGTAGATGTCGGGGATGATGTAGACGGCCTCTTCGCCGCCGAAGGGCCGGCCGGGACGCGGCTCCAGGCGACCGACCACGCGCGAGGCGACTGCCACCTCTTCGATCGTCACACCGAGCACGCGCGCGATGCCGCGAAAGTCGCGCTTCTGGAGCGCATCGAGGTGATCGGCGATCAGCGTGCGCACCAGCCGATCGTCTAGGCGCAGCGCATCGATCTGCAGCAACAGGCACTCGCGCAGATCGCGCGCGGCGACGCCCGCCGGGTCGAAGAGCTGGAGCTTCTCGAGGGCTCGCTCGACCACTTCGAGCGACACCCCGGAGCGGCGCGAGATCTCATCCAGGTCCGCGCGCAGATAGCCGTCCTCGTCGAGATTGCCGATGATCCACTCGCCGCCAATCCGCTCGGCGGCGTCCAGGTCGGAGAGCTGGAGCTGCCAGGTCAGGTGCTCGGCCAGGGTCTCGCGGCGCGTGAGCGTGCCTTCGAGGGAGCGCCGCTCGTCGTCCTCACGCACCTCGTTCTGGAAGCCCGTCTGCGGATACGCCTCCGCGTAACTCTGCCAGTCGATGTCGGCGATCTTCTCGGCGTTGCTGGCCTCGCGGTTCTCGGGGATCTCGGAGTTCTCCTCCGAACTCGGCGTCGGCGCCTCCTCGCTGTCGGCGACGACCTCGCGGGGCAGGTCCTCGGCGCCCTCGATCGACTCCTCGAGGACCACGTTGTCCTGCAACTCCTGCTGCACCAGGTCGGCGAGTTCCAACCGCGACAACTGCAACAGCTTGATCGCCTGCTGCAACTGGGGCGTCATCACCAGTTGCTGACTCAGACGGAGCTGTTGCTTGATCTCGATTGCCATCGCGTTGAACCCGGTTCCAGTTGCCTTCGCTGCGCTAGTTGAGCTGGAAGTTCGCGCCCAGGTAGATCTCGCGCACCGTCGCATCGGCCGCGATCGAAGCGGGCGCGCCTTCGCGCAGGATCGCGCCGTCCTTGATGATGTAGGCGCGGTCGCAGATCGCGAGCGTCTCGCGGACGTTGTGGTCCGTCACGATGATCCCGATGCCTCGCGCGCGGAGCTGTTCGACCACCTTCTGGATCTCGCCGACCGCGATCGGGTCGATGCCGGAGAACGGCTCGTCGAGCAGCATGAACTTCGGCTCGAGCACGAGCGCGCGCGCCACCTCGACGCGGCGTCGCTCGCCGCCCGACAACGCGGAGCCGCGTAAGTGTCCCTTGCCGGCGAGGCCGAGTTCCTGGAGCAGTTCGTGCAGCCGCTCGCGCCGGATCGCCGCTTTGTCCTCCACGGTCTCGAGGATCGCGTTGAGATTGTCCGCGACCGAGAGGTGCCGGAAGATCGACGGTTCCTGCGGCAGATAGGTGATGCCGAGCCGCGCGCGGCGAAACATCGGCAGGTCGGTGATTTCGCGCTCGCCGAGAAAGACACGTCCCTGCGTGGGCCGCACCTCGCCGACGATCAGATTGAAGGTGGTGGTCTTGCCGGCGCCGTTCGGACCCAGCAGCCCGACGATCTCGGCGGGCTCCACCCGCAGGTCGATGCCGCACAGCACCTCGCGGTCGCCGTAGCGCTTGCGCAAGCCACGAGCGGTGAGGACGGGGCGCGTCACGGCTTCGCCTTCGCCGGCTTTCCGGCGGGTGCCGCTTTGGCCGAGGCTGCCGGCTTCGCCTCGCGCTGCGACGGCGTCACGTTCACGGTGGCGCCCCCCCGCACCTTCACGCGGTTCTGCTTGATGAAGATCTCGATCTCGCGGCCGCGGACGCGGTCGTCGCCCTGTTGCAGCTCGGCGTTGCCGACGCAGAGCAGGCGGTCCTCGGTCTGGAAGAAGGTCGCCTTGTCGCAGAGCATGCGGCGCTGCGTTTGCGACACGCGCACATGACCCGACGCGACGAGCGTGTCGGGCTGACTGCCGCCCGGCGGGTAGAACGCCTCGAGCCGATCCGCGTTCACCAGCAGCTCACCCTGTTCGACCTGCACCTTGCTCGTGAAGAGCATGCGGCGCCGCCCCCCCGTCTCGATGGCTTCCAGCTCGTCGGAGCGGATCGAAAGCGGCTTGTCACCCTTGATCGGGAACATCGACACGCTCTGCTCCGTCCCCGCTGCGGCGGGCGTCGCGCTCGCCGCAGCGCTCTCGGCGCCGCTGCCGGCCTCTTTCGGCGAAACTGCCGGCGCACTCGAGGCGCTGGGCTCCGCTGCGCCGGCTTCAGCCGCCGGCAACGCGAGCAGCAACGCACCCAACCCTGCAAGCCAAGTCCAGCGCAGTCGCGTCAAGGCTTTCTGTTCTCCTCGACCCGCGCACCCGCCGTGAGGCGCAGGCGCCGATCGCGTACATGGTATTGGAAACCGCCGCCCGAGAGGATGCGGCCCTCCTCGATGATTTCGACCGGCGCATCCGTGAAGGCGACACCGCGGGCGCGGTCGTAGCGCAGCGAAGGCCCGGCGAAGCGGCGCCCGTCAGCGAGTAACCCGCGCACGTTGCCACTCGCGACGAGATCGTTGGTTTCGAGATCGAGCTCGCCGCGCTCACAGGAGAGTTCGAGCGACAGTTTCCCGTCGGCGCCCGCCCACTCGGCGTGTACGGTGCGGAGGTCCGCCTTGTTGGCGGCCTCGTCGATCACGCCCGAATCGGCCTCGACGCGAATCTCGGTGACGCTCTCGGCCAGGGCGACGAACGTCATCTTGGACAGACGCATCGGCGGACCCGCTGCCCGAACGAGCCCGGCAGCGGCGACGAGAACGGTCACAGTCGCAGTGACGCGCAGCGCACGTCCCAGCAAGCGAATTGCCATGCAAGGACCATACCCGCCGGCCGGGAAACGAACAACGGAAAAGTTGGAAAAGAATCAGTCTTCGTAGCCGAAGATCGTGCGGAACGGCTCGTGTCGAACGACCCAGACTGCCGGGCGCACGAGGATCCAGTCGAGCGCGACGCCGATCGGGTGCAGTCCATACGCAACGATCCGAAGCGGGTGCGCCCCGCGAGCCGGGTCGTGATCGTCGGGCACCGGCGTAGCCGCGTACGCTGCGACCGGCTCCTCGGCTGCGGGCTGGTCTGCAGGCGCGTCGAGCGCCCGCGCTCCACTCGCGAAGATCGCGAGAACCAGGCCCACGAAGAGGGACGCCATCACGAGGGAAGCTCGCCGCGCGGTACGCCGCATCGCGTTCGACCGTAGCGCGCGACCGGCCCCGCCGCCCCGGGTCGCACCGCTCAAGGCGGCGCCCCGCGCCGCAGTGCCCCTTCGCTGAACAGCTCCTCCGGGATCGACGCGTGATAGTCGATGTCGCGAAACTGCAGGGTCGTACGATGACCCGTCGCGAGATTCTCCGCATCGATGCGTTGCGCCGTCCAGATCTCCTGCCGCAGCGCGACGTCGGAGAGCCGGATCGTCTTCTGCGGCGCGCCATCCAGCTCCCAGTACTCCGCGAAGCGGGGGATCCAGACCTCCGCATCCACGCGGATGCGGACACGGCCGTGGCCCAGCTCGCGCGCGACGCGCTCGTCGATCGGCGTCGCTTCGACGACGAAACAGCGGTGGCCGTCGACACTCTCCTCGCCGAGCGTGCGCCAGGCGTAGTCGCTGAGGCTGAGCTGCGTCTCGCGCTTCACGTCTTCGAAGGAGAAGTCGGTGCCGAGGAAGGCGCGCCCGCGATCCGAGAGCGCAACGCGACGCGATTTGCGCAACGCAGGCAGGTAGAGCCACTGGTCGTCGGGGCGCGCCGGGTCGGCGTAGTCGAAGGTGAGCAGCGCGGTGCCCTTGACGTTCGGCGGGTCCTCGAAGAAAAGAACGGAGCGTTTCTCGTCGCCGAAGCGACGCCGGTACGACCGCAACGTGCGCGCGCGGGTGCTGCCGTCCTTCTCGATGAGTTCCATCGTCCAGGTGCGAACGACCGACGCACCTTCGTCGCGCGCGTTCACGCGCCGCACGATCTCCTCACCGCTGGGCAGCGCCTCGTCCGCCCGCGCGAAGGGAGTCGTCGCGAGGAGCGTCATCGCGAGACCGAGCCACCGGATTCGCATCGACGGCCGTATAGGCGACGACGACGACGCGCCGCAAGGGGGGCACTGTGCCACGCTCGCGTCCATCCAGATCGAGTCGCGATGAGGTTCTCCCGCCGTGCGGCTGGCGTATCATGCCGCGCCGTGAGCGACCCTCGAGCCCGCCCCGTCACCGACCCCGCGCGCGTCCAGCGCTACCCCTTCGTACCGGGCGGGATCTGCATCCCGGTCGCACGCGCCGAGGGCGCGTGGCTGCAGCTGGCGGATGGGCGACGCATCCTCGACGCCGCGGGCGGCGCGATCGTCGCAAACGTGGGTCACGGACGCCGCGAGGTCGCCGAGGCCGTGGCGCGCAGCCTCGAAGCGACGAGCTACGTCGTCCCGCCGTTCGCCACCGACGAGCGCATCGCGCTGGCTGAGCGTCTCGTCGGCCGCTGGCTCCCGCGCGGACTCACGCGCGTCACCTTCACGAGCGGCGGCTCCGAGTCGGTCGACGCGGCGCTGCGACTCGCCCGCCAACACCACGTTGCGGCAGGCCGCCCCGAGCGCTGGAAGATGATCGGTCGCGATCTCTCGTACCACGGCGCCACGCTCGGAACGCTGGCCGTCGGCGGTCACGAGAAGCGCCGCGCCGGTCTCGAGCCGCTGCTCGTCCAGTGGCCGAAGGCGCCGGCGTGCTACTGCCTGCGCTGTCCGCTCGGCACGTCGCGACCGAGCTGCGACGTCGCCTGCGTGGACGCGATCGAAACGCTGATCGAGCGCGAGGGCCCCGAGACGGTCGCGGCCGTGGTCGCAGAGCCTGTGGTCGGTTCGACCGCGGGTGCGCTGGTTCCGCCCGACGAGTATTGGCCGCGTCTCGCCGAGATCTGCCGCCGGCACGGCGTGCTGCTGATCGCCGACGAAGTGATGACCGGCTTCGGGCGCACCGGACGCAACTTCGCCGTCGACCACTGGGGCGTCGTGCCCGACATCCTCGTCGGCGGCAAGGGACTCGGCGGCGGCTACGCCCCGATTGGCGGCGTCTACGCCACCGACGCCGTGCTCGCGCCGCTCGCCGCGCGCGGCGAGGAGTTCATGTTCTACACCTACTCCGCGCACCCCGCGTCGTGTGCCGCGGCGCTCGCGGTGCTCGAGATCGTCGACCGCGAGGGACTGGTGGCGCGCGCCGCCGAGCAGGGCAAGCGTCTGCTGGATCGCCTGCGCGGCGCGCTCGCCGATCACCCGCTCGTCGCCGAAGTGCGTGGCCTCGGGCTGCTGCTCGCCGTCGAACTGGTGCGCGACCGCGCCACGCTCGAGCCCTTCCCGCTCGAGACGAAGTTCGCCAACCGCGTCGTCGCCGCGGGCTTCGGCCACGGCGTCTTCTTCTACCCGGGCGGCGCGGGCAGCGCGCGCGACGTCGTCTGCCTCGGCCCGCCCTTCACGATCAGCGACGAAGAGATCGAGCTGATCGCGACGGCCCTCCCCCGCGCAATCAACGCCGCCGCCTCGTAGCCGCGTAGCCGGTGCCGGCACCTCTCACTCACCGAGGTGGCTGCCAGCCGCCCAGTGCGCGTTCGATCTGGGCCGCCGCCGCCAGCGCGACGTCTTCGCGCCACGGCTGCGCGACCAGTTGCACACCGATCGGGAGGCCCTCCGGCGAAGTGCCAGCGCGCACCACCGCACCGGGCCATCCGGCGAGATTCCACGTCATCGTGTGGGAGAAGCCGGGCAAGTTCGCGTCCGACTCGCCATGCCGCAGCGCGGTGTGCGCGTTCACGGGACACACGAGCAGGTCGACGTCGCGCGTCTCCGCGAGGAGGTCGGTGCGGAAGCGGTCCCACTCGTCGATCACCCGCACGCGCCGTTCGATCGGGAGCGCGTCGAGCTCCGCGAAGCCCGCCAGCGAGCTGTCCTCGACGCGCGTCCCGGCGCGCTCGAGCAGCAACCGGATGCCCGCGCCGCCGTCGATCAGCATCACGTTCATGAAGAGCGGTGCGGTGCGCGCGACGGCCGGCGGCCGATACTCCGCGACGTGCGCGCCCGCCGCCGCGAGCGCCGCCGCCGCGGCGCGCACGGCATTCGCGACCGGCGCGTCCGCGCGCGTGATCCCGTTGTCGGTGAAGAGCGCCACGCGCAGGCCCGCGAGCGCCACCGCCGCGGGATCGCCGAGCGGCACCGGCGCCAGAAACGGATCGCGACGATCGGGACCCACCAACAGGCGCAGCGCCAACCCGAGATCCGCAACGCGCCGCGCGAGCGGACCGATCGTGGTGAGCGCGTCGATCGCGGTCCCGGGGCCGATCGCGTGCCCGGCGCGCGACACGCGGCCCGCGGTCGGTCGGATCCCGGCGATGCCGCAGAAATGTGACGGCAAGCGAATGCTGCCGCCGGTGTCGGAGCCGAGATCGAGCGGGACGCCACCCGCGGCGACGATCGCCGCCGCGCCGCCGCTCGATCCACCCGGTGTTCGCGCCAGATCGTGCGGATTGTTGGTGCGTCCGTAGACGGGGTTCACGGTCTCGAAGCTCAGCGTGAACTCGGGCGTGTTGGTCTTGCCGAGCACGATCGCGCCCGCCGCGCGCAAACGTGCGACCGCCGTGGCGTCGGCGTCGGGTACGAAACCCTTGCGCCCCGGCGTGCCCCAGGTCGTCACCAGCCCCGCCGTGTCGAACGAATCCTTGATGGTGACCGGTACGCCGTGCAGCGGACCTGCGGCGCCGCCGCGCGCGAGAGCGGCGTCGGCGGCATCCGCGTCGCGCAGCGCTTCGTCCGCGCGCAGCGCCACGACCGCATTCAGCGCCGGGTTCACGCGCTCGATGCGGGCGAGACACGCCGCCACGGCCTCGCGCGACGACAACTGCCCGAGCCGGATCGCCCGCGCGATCTCGCCCGCCGAAGCGGCGCTGAGATCCATCGCTCAGCGGCCTCCGGCGACGAAGCTGCGCTCGTCGAGCGCGCCGAGCGCGAAGTGCCGATACAAGCCGCGGAAGCAGTCGCGACAGCGCGTCGAGTGGGCGAGCGCGCGCGCGCTGCCGGTGCGTCGCACTTCCTGCCGGAACGAGCCGTCCTCGTAGAGTTCGTAGTGCGCCCAGCCGCCCGGATAGTCCTTGGTGCAGTTCACTTCGACGAAGGGCGTTGCGCCGGAGGCGCGATGGAGCCGCAGCCGGTTGCGATGGGTGTGTCCGATCAACACGCCCTTCACCTGCGGGTTGGCGCCGATCAGGTCGAAGAACGGCAACGAGTGCTCGGGCAGCATCCCGATCGTGTTCGGATACGAGTCGCGATGCTCGGGCGGCACCGGCTGGTGATGCATCAGCAGCAGCGTCGGAATCGCTCGCTCACGCGTCTCGGCGAGGGTCTCGGCGAGCCACTGCAAGCGGTCCTCATGGAAGACGCCGTGATGGTCGCCGGGCTCGGCGGTCTCGAGCAGCACGAGCCGCCAGCCGCCGAGTGTGACACTGCGCGGGGCCGGCGGCTGTCCGAGCAGCGCGTAGCCGTCCACCTCGCCCGCGCCGTTGTGACGACCGTAGTAGTCGTGGTTGCCGAGGAAGGCGTGGTGCGGCGCGCGGATCTTCGCGAAGGCGTCGCGGGCGATGCCGAACTGCTCGGGCAGACCGCGGTCCGCGATGTCACCGAACTGCTCGGGCAGACCGCGGTCCGCGATGTCGCCTTTCACCACCACCGCGTCGACGTTCGCGGCGTTGATCTCGGCGATCGCGTCCTCGTTCATCGCGCGCCAATAGGGGACCTCGGTGTCCTCGGCGCGGATCAACGGGAAGCCCTCGGCCGCGTCGCCGTATTCGTGGTCGGCGGTGAGCTGGCCGCCGAAGCGCGGCTCGCCGAAGTGGAGGTCGTTCAGCGTGGCGAAGGTGGCGGTGCGACGCGCGCGCGGCGACGGCAGCGTGCGCACGCGCTCGGGGAAGTAGCGATCCGGGACCGGCCGCGCCGCGCCGTCCACCTCGATCGTGAGCGTGTATTCCGTGTCCGGGTCGAGCCCCTCGATGCGCACCAGCCGCGATGCCGCCGCGCCCTCGCTGCGCGCACGCAACTCGCCGTCGATCAGCACGCGCGCGGTTGCGTCTGCGGCGCCTGCTGCGTCGTCGACGCGGAACGCGAGCGTCACGCTACTGGCCGTGACGCCCATGACCTCAGGATCGCGAATGGTGAGCGGCATGGGCCGCAGGGTATCACCGCGCGCCGCGCTCCCGCAGCGATTTCTCGAGGCGCGTGCTGATCTCGTCGAGCAGCGGTCGTGAGGTGGCGAAGTTCAGGCGCGCGAAACCACGACCGGGCGCGCCGAAAATGCCGCCATCCGAGAGCGCCACGCGCGCATGCTCGAGGAAGAACTTCTGGGGAGACGGTTCCAGTTCGAGCGCGC
>JAGSPS010000379.1 GCA_018262315.1 Deltaproteobacteria bacterium
GTGTTGAAGCGGCTCGCGCCCGCGTCGCGCCGCGCGGCGGGCCCGAGTCGCACCGCGGCGCTCGCGCTGCGCGACGACGCCTTCGAACGCGCCGACCTCGAGAACGAGCTGCGCGGCCGCTTCACGCTGTCGCCGCGCGTGGCCGAGCACCTCGTCACGGCATGGGGCGCCGATGCGGTCGCACTGCTCGACGCGGCGCCCGAAGAGCAGCGCCGGCCGATCGGGAAGTCGCGGTATCTGTTCGCCGAGATCCCCTGGTCGATCCGCACCGAGTGCCCGGCCTCGCTCTGCGACGTCCTCGAACGCCGCGTGCGTCTCGCGCTCTTCGCCGAAGGCCAGGGCCTGCCGCAACTCGCGCGTATCGCCGAAGTCGCCGCCGCTGCCGCGGGCTGGGACCCCGAACGCACGCGCGCCGAAGCCACCGCCTACGCCGCCGCCGTTCGCCGCCGGTACCAAATCGTCGCCGCCCCCCGCCAATCCGAACGCGCCGCGTAGTTGTCGAGTTGGGGACGTTCCTGCCCGTTGCCTTGGTTGCCCTGGGGACACTCCTGATGCCAGCTGGCTAAGATCGCGCGCCGTGGCCGCCCGGACGCTCGTAGTCGTCAATCCGAAGAGCCGCGGTGGCGCGACCGGACGCGGCTGGGCCGCCGTCGAAGCGAAACTGCGCGACGCGCTGGGCCCCGTCGAGATCGAGCGCACGCGCGGCCCGCGCGACGCCGAACGCATCGCGCGCGAAGGGGTGCGCGCCGGTGCAGACCTGGTGATCGCGGCGGGCGGCGACGGCACCGCGAGCGAAGTGGTCTCCGGCATCCTCGGCGCGGGACTCGGCGGCTACGCGGAACTGGCGCTGCTGCCGCTCGGCACCGGCGGCGATCTGGCGCGCACGCTCGGACTCACCGGTTCCCTCGACGACGCGATCGCGCGCATCGCGCGTGGCAAGGCGCGACCGATCGACGCCGGCCGCGCGAACTTCGTCGCGCGCGACGGTCGCGAGATCGCGACGCACTTCGTCAACATCGCGAGCCTCGGCGTCTCGGGTCTCGTGACGCAGCTCGTGAACGAGGCGCCCAAGAGGTTCGGCGGGCGCGTGTCGTTCTTCCTCGGCACCGTGCGTGCGATCGCGCGCTGGCAGCCCGCACCCGTGGCGATCCGCCTCGACGGCGCGACCGTGCACGAAGGACCGCTGCATCTCGCCGCCGTCGCGAACGGCCGCTACTTCGGCGGCGGCATGCACGTTGCGCCGGCCGCGCGCATCGACGACGGGCTCTTCGACCTCGTCGTATTCCGCGGCGAAGGCGGCAAGGGACGCCTGCTGCGCAAGTTCCCGCTGCTCTACAGCGGCCGCCATCTCGGGCTCGCCGAGGTGTCGCAGCGGCGCGGGGTCGTGGTCGAGGTTGGTTCGGACGCCGAACTCTGGCTCGAGATCGACGGCGAACCGCTCGGCCGCGCGCCCGCGCGTTTCGAGTGCCTGCCCGGCGCGTTGCGGCTGCGTGGCATCGACGCGTGAGCGGAAATCTCTTTGCGACGATCCGCGCGCGCGCGGCCGACGTGTCGCGAGCTGCGCGCTTCGTGCGCATCGACGCGCGGGCGCTGGAGCGGCTCGCGGAGCGCCTCGCGATGGATCCCCCTGCGCCGCCGGTATGGGACGTGAGTACGCATCACCGTGGCTCGCCGCGTTCGACGCTCGCGTACGTGATCACGCTCGACGCGATCAACTTCGGTTCCGGATGGTTTCCGAAGTTGCGCAAGCGCGACGGTCGCTCGGGCTATTTCACGCTGGCGATGGGACTCAAGGACCGCTTCGACGCCGAAGGCCCGTGGGGCGCGCGCGAACTCGCCGAACTCTCCCCCTCTGATCTGGCGCGCGTGACCGGCCAGGACGTCGAAGACCCCGCTGTGGTGGAGTTGCTCGCGCTCTTTGCGGCGTCGCTCAACGATCTCGGCGAGTTCCTCGAGCGACGCCACGCGGGAAGTTTCGCCGGACTCGTCGAAGCGGCGGCGGGCAGCGCCGAGCGGCTGGTGCGCTCTCTCGCGGAGATGACACTCTTCCGCGACGTCTCGGTCTACGACGACTTCGAGGTGCCATTCTACAAACGCGCGCAGATCACCGCCGCGGACTTGTCGCTCGCTTTCGACGGGGAGAGCTACGGCCGCTTCGAAGACCTCGCCGAACTCACCGCCTTCGCCGACAACCTGGTGCCCCACGTGCTGCGCATGGAAGGTGTGTTGCAATACCGGCAACGGCTCGGCGAGCGCATCGACGCCGGCGAACTGCTCGACCCGGGATCGCCCGAAGAGGTGGAGATCCGCGCCGTATGCATTCACGCTGTCGAGGAGATCGTGGCTGCGATCCGCGCGCGCGGCGGTACGACGACGGCGCAGGCGATCGACTCCACGCTCTGGCAGCGCGGCCAGCGGCCCGAGATCAAGGCGCACCCGCGCCATCGCGCGCGTTGCCCGTACTACTGAGGTCGCGGCGTTGGCAGCCAGCAGGAGAAAGGTGAGAAAGGGGATGAGAAAGGGGACGGTCCTCATCGAGGACTGGCTGTGGAGAAAGGGGACACACCTCCGCGAGGTCTGTCCCTCCAGTCCTCGGCCCGTCCGTTTCGAGGACCGTCCCCTTTCTCCTCGCTACGCGTCTACCAGGTCGAGCAGCTCGGCGAGGTTCTCGATGACGTGTCGGGGCGCGAGCTTGCCCGACGCATCGGGCGGCGCGCTGCCGATCAGGACGCTCGTCATGCCGAGCGCGTTGGCGCCGGCGACGTCGTGCCACAGCGAGTCGCCCACGAAGACGACGGACTCGGGCGGCGGGTTGCCGGCCTTCTCCAGCGCGACGTGGAAGATGGCCGGGTCCGGTTTGCAGGAACGGGCGTCTTCGCTCGTCGTGATCGCGTGGACGAAGCGGTCGAGTTCGAGGCGCGGCCACACGGCATCGAGCTGGTCGTTGTCGATGTTGGAGACGATCTGGACGTGCAGGTCG
>JAGSPS010000380.1 GCA_018262315.1 Deltaproteobacteria bacterium
GGCTCGCCGACCGCTTCCTGCGCGTCTACGCGGGCCGCGCCGACGACTACGAGCTGTATCGCGTGGTCGATTACTTCCTGAGCTACCGCGCCGCCGTGCGGGCCAAGGTGGCGGCGATCGCCGCGGACGACGCCGGGATCGACGCCGCCCAGCGGAAGGCGGCCGCCGCCAGTGCGCGCCGCCACCTCGCGCTGGCGCTGCGTTTCCTCGCGCCGCGTCCGCTCGGCGGCGTGGTCGTGATGGCGGGCGTCGTCGGAACCGGGAAGAGCACGGCGGCGGAGGTCGTTGCCGGCGCACTCGGAGGTGTGGTGATCGCCTCCGATCTCGTGCGCAAACGATTGCACGGCATGGCGGCGACGGATCGCAGCGGCGCCGCGAAGGGACTCTACTCACGAGCCGCGCGCGACCGCGTCTACGAGGCGATGCTGGAGCGGGCCGCCGCGGTGGTCGACGCGGGCCGCGTCGCCGTGCTCGACGCGACCTACGCGCGCACGCATCAGCGCGACGCGGTGCTGCGCTTCGCGACGCAGCGCGGCGTTGCCGTGTGGATCGTGGAAACCCGTGCGCGACGCGCGACCGCGCTCGCGCGGCTGGCGCTCCGCCAGGCGCGCGGTGACTCCGCGTCCGACGCCGGACCCGCGCGCCACGCCGCGAGCGTCGCGGAGTTCGAAGCGTTTCGGCTGCCGCACGGGGTCCGCCGCCGCGTCGTGCGCACGGACGTCGCCGGCTGGCAGGTCGCGCTGCGCCGCGCGGCGCGCGCGTGGTCGACGCCAACGCGATCCTGTGGGATACCCTGTCGCGCCACCGCCGTCCCGAAGCACCGTCGCTGACGGCGCCCGGCGCGGCGCCTCGGCACGCTCGAGTGCGCGCCGGAGCGTGTGGCGCAGACGGTCGGTGCAGGCGACCCGGGAGACTCGCGTCCAGCGATGATCGCGTTCCTGATCGCACTCGTGACCGAGACGGCGCGCGTCCTCTACGAGGGCTCGCTCTACATCCTGATCGGCTTCTTCGTCGCGGGGCTGCTCCACGAATTCCTGCCCGGCGGCCTGATCGCGCGCCATCTCGGCAAGAGCAGCCCGCGCTCGGTGCTGCTGGCGGCGCTGTTCGGAGCTCCGATCCCGCTGTGTTCGTGCGGGGTGCTGCCCGCCGCGGCGGAGCTGCAACGCAAGGGCGCGAGCCGCCCGGCGGTCACTTCGTTCCTGATCTCGACCCCGGAGACCGGCGTCGACTCGATCGCGCTCACCTACGGCCTGCTCGGCCCGGTGATGGCGATCGTGCGGCCGATCGCAGCCGTCCTCTCTGCCGTAGTGGCGGGACTGTTGGCGATCGTCGTTCGCGACGACGAGCCACCCGCCGCGCAGGGGCTCGGGGCGACGGCCCACGCCAGCATCGAAACTGCCGATCCCATCGAAGGGGTGGACGAGACACCGCGGCCGGGTCGTTCCGCGCTCGCGCGCGGGCGCTCGGTAATCCGTCACGGCTTCGGCTCGCTCCTCGACGAGTTGGCGTTCTGGCTGCTGTTCGGGATCGCACTCACCGGGGTTCTCGGCGCCCTGCTCCCCAACGACTTCTTCTCGCGCGTGCTCGGCTGGGATCGCGGCCTCGTGCCGATGCTCGCCATGGTGGTGATGGGCGTGCCGCTCTACCTGTGCGCCAGCGCGTCGACACCGGTCGCGACCGCGCTGATCGCCAAGGGCCTGTCGCCCGGCGCAGCGCTCGTCTTCCTGTTGACCGGACCGGGCACCAACGCGGCGACGATTGCGGTGGTCGGCCAACTGCTCGGGCGGCGTCTGCTGCGCGTGTACCTGGTCTCGATCATCGGTGTCGCGCTCGCGGCCGGGCTGTTGCTCGACGCACTGGCGTTCGACGCCGTGCGCGCGTCGGCGATCCAGAGCGCGGCGAAGTCCGACAGTGGCTTCGTCGCGCTCGTGAAGATCAGCGCGGCGATCACCTTTCTCGCACTGGCCGCCGCCAGCTTCTACCGCACGCGCTTCCGCGAAGGCCGCCGCGACCTCGCCAAGAACGCCCGCGACGTGCGCGACCTGCTCCGCCGCTTCCAGCTCCGCGATCTCACCCGCCCTCCCGTGCTGGCGTCGCTCGCAGTCGCGCTGCTCGCTTTCGGGACGGCACGCGCCGTGCTGATCGTGGGTCCGGGCGAGCGCGGCGTCGTGCAGCGTTTTGGCCGCGTCGTCGCCAGCGACCTCGACCCCGGTCTGCATCTCCACTGGCCCGCGCCGATCGGGCGGGGCTTCGCCGTCGACGTGGACGGCGTGCGCCAGCTCTCGGTCGGCTTCGCCGGCAGCGCCGCGGGCGATCGCTCGCCGAGCGGCGACGAGTCGTTCTTCCTCACCGCCGACGAGAACGTCATCGACCTGCGCTCGGTCGTGTCGTGGCGCGTCGTCGATCCCGCCCGCTTCACGCTCGGACTCGACGGCGCAGAGGGTCTGCTCCGCGCCCGCGCGCGCAGCGTGCTGGTGGACATCGCCACTGGGCGCACGATCGACGCGATCTACGCCGACGGCCGCCTCGCGGTCGAGCGCGCCTATCGCGACGCGCTCGTCGCCGAGGTCGAGGCGCTCGATCTCGGTTTCCGGGTGCTCGACGCGCGGCTGCTCGACGTGCATGCGCCGGCCAGCGTCCACGACGCCTTCCGCGACGTAGCGAGCGCTCTCGAGGATCGTGAGACCGAGGTGCACGACGCCCACGGCTACGCCGCAGAGCGTCACGCCGAGGGCGAGGGCGAGTCCGCCGCCACGACCGAAGCGGCGCGCGCCGAGGCGAACCGCGTGGCGCGCCTGGCGGACGGCACGGCGGGCGCCTTCGCCGGCATCGCGCGCGCACACGACGAGTACCCGGACCTCACCGAGCGGCGTCTCTGGCTCGAAGCGCTCGAGCGCACGTTGCCCGCGCCGCGCAAGTTCATCCTGGCCGCCGGCGCCGCTGGCGGCGACGTGGACCTTTGGGTGGGCGGCGC
>JAGSPS010000137.1 GCA_018262315.1 Deltaproteobacteria bacterium
GCGCTCACGATCGACGCCGACGCCCACGTGATCGAAGGCATCGGCCTGGCCTCCGAGGCGCTGTCGCGCTGGCCCGACAAGGTGAAGCTCGCGCGCACGGCCGACGGCACGCCGGTCTTCACCATCGAAGGACGCGTGTATCCCGAGTCGAACGGTCCGGGCGCCGGCTGCCCGCCGCAGCACGGGCTCTGCGAGAACGCGGACGATCCGCACTCGCCCGCCGGCATCGTCGCCGACGCGGATCGCGAGGGCATCGACCAGACGGTGCTGTTCCCGAGCCTCGCGCTCGGCGTGCCGGGCTATCAGGACGCGGCCTTCGCCGTCGGTTTCGCGCGGCTCTACAACCGTTTCATCAGCGACTACTGCAAGATGGGCGGCGATCGGCTCTTCGCCGCGGCCGTGGTGCCGCTGCAAGACGTGGACGCGTCGATCGACGTGTTGCGCGAGGCGAAGGAAGCGGGCCACGTGTGCGCGGTGCTCCCCCCGGCGCTGCGCTGGAAGAACCTCGACCACCCCGACTTCGATCGCCTCTACGCCGCCGCCGCCGATCTCGATCTCCCGCTCGGCATCCACGGCGCGCCGGGCGTGCACCTGCCGCCGATCGGCGTCGACCGCTTCACCAACTACATCCAGGTGCACTGCGTCTCGTTCCCCTTCGACCAGATGACCGCGATGACGGCGCTGATCTCGGGGGGCGTCTTCGACCGGCACCCGGGGCTGCGCGTCGCATTCCTCGAAGCCGGCGTCACCTGGGTGCCGTACTTCCTCGACCGCCTGCACGAACACTGGAAAAAGCGCGGCGACTGGATCGCCAACGGTTGGCGGCGCGACCCGCGTGACTACGTCGCGGCCGGGAACGTGTGGGTCTCGTGCGAAGCGGGCGAGACGCTGCTGCCCGCCGTGGTCGAGGCGCTGGGCGCCGACTTCATCCTCTACGCCAGCGACTACCCGCACTGGGACAGCGCGTTCCCCGACAGCGCAAAGACGCTCCGCGAGCGCGCCGACCTCGGCGCCGACGCCAGGACGAAAATACTCGGCACCAACGCGAAGCGACTCTTCGGGCTGTAGGAGCGGGGGGCAGCGGACTCCGTGCAATCGTGCCGCGCGCCGTGGGCGCTCGCAGCGACGCTCGCACTCGCCTGCGCACTCGCAGCGACGTCCGCGGCAGTCGCCACGGAACTCGAGGCTCCTCTCGCAGCACTCCAGGACGCCGCGAGGTCGCGCCGACTCGCCGAGCACGCGCAGTGGCACGCGCTGCTCCACTACCGCCCGACCCGCTTCGGCGGCGGCGTCACCAGCCTCGCCGATCAGCCCGACTTCTTCCTGGCGCCCGACGGCAAGATCAATCCCGCAGCTGAACTCGACTCGACGCTCGCGGCGTTCTTTGCGCCGGCCGGCGCGATTGCGCGGGTCGGCCAGCACCCGCAATGCGCGTACGCGGCGCGCTTTGCCTGGCTCGCGAGCGAGCTTGCCTTCGAGCGCGCGGGTGTTCCCGTGCAACCCTGCCGCGAACTCGACACCTGGCGCGCCACGATCGGTCCCGTGCGCGGCGTCTCGCTGATCTTCCCGGAGGCGTATCTCAACAACCCCGCCTCGATGTTCGGCCACACGCTGCTGCGCATCGACGCGGCGCCGCCCACGGCCGACGAAGAGCGCCGCGATCTGCTCGCCTGGGCGGTGAACTTCGCCGCCGACACCGGCACGGACCCGGGACCGATCTTCGCGGTGAAGGGCATCAGCGGCGCCTACGGCGGCTTCTTCTCGTTCTGGCCCTACTCGCAGAAGGTGAAGGAGTACGGCGACTGGGAGAACCGCGACATCTGGGAGTACCGGCTCGCGCTGCGCGCCGAGGAAGTCGAGCGCCTGTTGTTGCACGTCTGGGAGCTGCGCGACGTCCGCTTCGACTACTACTTCTTCGACGAGAACTGCTCGTGGGCGCTGCTCGGACTGCTGCAAGCCGCGCGACCGGCGCTCGACCTGCAGAGTCGCTTCCGCGCCTGGGCGATCCCATCGGACACGGTGCGCGCGACGCTCGCGGAAGCCGGACTCGCTGCCGACCCGACCTGGCGCGCCTCCGCCGCGACGAAGATCGCGCACGACGCGCGCGCGCTGTCGGACCAGGAACTCCGGCTGGTGCGCGAACTCGCGAGCGGAGCGCGCGCACCGGACGATGCCGCCATCGCCGCGCTTGCGGATGTGCGCCGCGCCGCGGTGATCGCCGTCGCCTACGACCTGCTGCGCCATCGAGCGACGCCGGATCGTGTAGATGAAGAGCGCCCGCGCTCGCGCGCGCTGCTCGTCGCGCGCAGCGGGGTGCCGGTGCAGGGCGAAGTCGGCCCGCCGCCGCCGGTGCCGCGCGTGCGGCCGGATCGCGGGCACGAAACCGCCCGCCTGCGGCTCGGCAGCGGCGTGCGCGACGGCCACCCGTTCCTCGAGGCGCGCGCGCGCCCCGCCTACCACGATCTCCTCGATCCGCAGGGCGGCTTCACGCGCGGCGCCCAGATCGACTTCCTCGACCTCGCGGTCCGCTACTACCCCGAGGCACAGCAGCTCCGCATCCACGAGTTCCGGCTGCTCGACATCGTCTCGCTCGCCCCGCGCGATGCGCTGTTCCGCCCGATCTCGTGGCGCTTCGGAACGGCGCTCGAGAGCCAGCTCGTCCCGCGTCACGGCGCGCTGCATGAAGCGTACTTCTGGAACACCGGCGGGGGCGCCGGGCTCACCACGTCGCTGGGCCCGCTCGGTCTCGCCTACGGCTTCGTCGAAGCGCGCGGCGAAGTGTCATCCCACCTGCAACCCGCGTGGGCGCTCGGCGGCGGCGGCAGCGCGGGCGTTCTCTTCGGCGACGCGGACGATCGCTGGCGCGCGCATCTGCACGCCAGCGCGATCCGCTATGCGCTCGGCGATCCGCACACCCGGATCGCGATTGGGCTCGATCAGCGCCTCTCGCTCACGCACGACGACGCGCTGGAGCTGCGACTCACGGCGCAGCGCGATTTCGGCGAATCCTGGCTCGAAGCGGGACTCTTCTGGAATCACTACTTCTGAACGGACCGCAGCAGCGCTGAGCGGCCGGCCGCAGGCCGGTCCGCTCCAGCGCGTGGCGCCCCGCCCGCCCGAAGCGTGCTCCCTCAGGATTTCTTGGGCAGCGCCATCACCTTCGTCTCGAGGTACTCCTCGAAACCTGCCAAGCCATTTTCCCTGCCAACGCCACTCTGTTTATAGCCACCGAACGGCGTATCGACGTGGAACCACATCGCGCCGTTGATGGCGAGCGTCCCGGTGCGGATCCGGCGCGCGACGGCGAGGGCGCGCTCTTCGCTCTTCGAGACGACGGCGCCGGAGAGTCCGTAGATCGAGTTGTTGGCGATGCGAACCGCGTCGTCGTCGTCGCCGTAGGGAATCACGCAGAGAACCGGGCCGAAGATCTCCTCCTGCGCGATCGTCGCATTGGGATCGACGTCGGCGAACAGCGTCGGCTCGACGTAGAAACCCTTCGGCAGATGCGCCGGCCGGCCGCCGCCGACGACGAGGCGCGCGCCCTCCTGCTTCCCCTTCTCGATGTAGGCGAGCACGCGATCCTGCTGCCGCTTCGAGATCTGCGGCCCCTGCAGCACGCTGGGATCCGTGGGATCGCCGTACCGGGCGCCGCGGAAGGCGGCTTCGAGGATGCCGAGCGCCTCGGCGTAGCGGCTGCGCGGCACGAGCATCCGCGTGGTGAGCGCGCAGCCCTGGCCGCCATGGGTGCAGGTGAGGATGCCCGCCCCGAAGGCGCCCGCGTCGGCGTCGTCGAGGATCACGTTGGCCGACTTGCCGCCCAGTTCGAGGAACACCTTCTTCACGGTGCGCGAGCCCACCTCCATCACGCGCCGTCCGGTCGCCGTCGAGCCGGTGAAGGTGACCCCATCCACGCGCGGGTCCGCAGCCAGCATCTCGCCGAGCGCGTGATCGGACGACGCCACGATGTTCACGACGCCCGCCGGAATCTCGGTCTTCTCGGCGATCAGGCGACCCACGACGGTGGCGCTCCAGGGCGTATCGGGCGCCGGCTTCAGCACGACCGTGCAGCCGGCCGCCAGCGCGGGTCCGAGCTTCGTGAGGTTCAGATAGAGCGGGAAGTTCCAGGGCGTGATCGCGCCGACCACGCCCACCGGCTCGCGGCGCAGGATGCGTCGCTGCGGCTGGCCCATGAATGGGATGTCGCTCATCGGCGCTTCGTAGCCGTAGCGCTCGGCGAGATCGGCCCAGTACAGCATGTCGTCGATGCACGAATTGCACTGCACGCCGTAGCTGAGCAGCACCGGAGAGCCGGCCTCGGCGACCACGACCTTGCGCAGCTCTTCGCGCGCTTCGACGAGCGCCGCGTGGAGCTGGCGTATGCAGCGCACGCGCAGGGCGGGATCATTCGCCCAGCGCTCTTCGTCGAAGGCGCGCCGCGCCGCCGCGATCGCCGCCTCCATGTCGTCCTGGGTGCCGTCGGCGGTGACACCGATCACGGCCTCGGTCGCGGGGTTCACGTTCTCGAAGCTCGCCCCGCTAGTCGACGCGACGAGGCGGCCGTCGATCAGATTGCGCGACTCCCCGAACTGCTCTGCCATGCTGCCTCCCGGTCGCGGCTGCCCGCGGGCGGGCACACTAACCTACATTGCAGGCGCAATCCAAATGCGCGGGCGACGCGCTGCGCGTCTACAGCAGCGTGCCGCGCAGGAAGAGCGTCGCGACGCTGAAGTAGATCACGAGGCCGGTCACATCGACCAGCGTCGCGACGAAGGGCGCCGAGGCGCTCGCAGGGTCGAAGCCCAGACGGCGCAACACGAACGGCAACATCGCGCCGACGAGCGAGCCCCAGAGCACGATCCCGACCAGGCTCACCGCGACGACGGCCGCGATCAGTTCCGTCGACGTCCCCGTCTCGGAGGGCGGGAACAGCGTCACGCGGGCGAAGCCGATCAGGCCGAGGATCGCGCCGAGCGCGAGGCCCGCCTGCACCTCGCGCCAGAACACGAGCAGCCAGTCGCGCGGGCGCACCTCGCCGATCGCAAGCGCGCGGATCACGAGGGTGGTCGCCTGCGATCCCGTGTTGCCGCCGCTCGAGATGATGAGCGGGATGAAGAGTGCGAGCACGACCGCCCGCGCGATCTGGTCCTCGAAGGAGGAGATCACGGTGGCCGTCAGCAGCGAGCCCACGAAGAGCACCGCGAGCCAGCCGACGCGCTTGCGCACCATCTCGAGAATGCTCACCTGGAGGTAGGGAGCGTCGAGGGCTGCCGTACCGCCGATCTTCTGGATGTCCTCGGTGGCCTCTTCGCGGACCACGTCGACGATGTCGTCGATCGTCACGATGCCCTTGATGCGACCCTCCGCGTCCACCACCGGCACGGCCATCAGGTCGTGCTGGGCGATCAAGTCGCTGACGGCCTCCTGATCCATGTCGTCGGGCACGCTCACCACGTCGGTCCGCATCACGTCGCGCACGGTCTTGTCGGGCGGCGCGGCGAAGAGTTCGCGAAACGACACCACACCGAGCAGGTGCTGCTCGGCATCGAGCACGTAGATGTAGTAGATGGTCTCGAGGCGCTGGCGCGCCTGGCGCCGGAGGTACGAGATCGCCTCGTCGACGCGCATCTCCGGACGCAGGCGCGCGTAGCGAGGACTCATCAGCCCGCCCGCTTCGTCCTCGGCGTAGGCGAGCAGTGCCGTCACTTCGCGGCGCGTGTCGGGGTCGATCAGGTCGAGCAGGCGCGCGCGTTCCTCTCCGGGCGCCTCCTGGAGAACGTCCGCGGCGTCGTCGGGCGGGAGCTGGCGGATCCAGATCTGGCGTTCGCCGGACGGCAGCGCGAGCAGCAGCGACACCTGGTCGCGCGCTTCGAGCCCGAGGTACAGGTCCTCGGCTTCGACCGGGGTGAGCAGGCGGAAGCCCTCGAGTCGCTCGTCGCCCGACAGCGCCGGCCAGGCCTCGACCAGCTCGTCGGAGAGCAGCGACTCGGCCGCGCGCGGTTCCAGCTCCGACGGTTCCATTGGCCGCAGCCTACAGGATTGCGCCGATCTTCTTGAGTCCCGCGAGACCGTCCCGCGAAAAACCCGTCTCGAGCAGTACTTCTTCGGTGTTCTGTCCCAGTTCGGGAGATGCCGACAGCGCGGGCGACGCTTCGTCGAACTGCACCGGACTCGCGACGAGCGCGGTCTGCACTGACGCCCAGGGACCTTTCTGGCGGTCGAGCCGCGCGCGCCAGGCGGCGAGCGATCGGGCGGCGAACAGCGCGTCCAGCTCGGCGACCAGCGCCTCGCGGTTCTCGAAGCGCTTCCGGCCGTCGGTCCTGCGCGTGAAGCTGCGCCACCTCGCCGCGTGGAACGCGCGCCGGCGCGCCCACGCGGCGCGCTATCGCGAAGCGCTGGCGGAGGCGCCACTGCGGCTTCCCGTCGAGCGACCGGATGCGCATCACGTCTATCACCAGTTCGTCGTGCAGTCACCGCGACGCGACGCAGTGCGCGACCACCTGGCGCGTGCCGGTGTCGCGAGGCTCGTGCACTACCAGCTAACGCTGCAGGAAGTCGACGCCCTGCGCGAGCGCGTCGTCTTCCGCGACGCGCCGGAGCGCGCCGCCGAAGCCGCCCGCACGATCCTGTCGCTCCCGATCTATCCGGAGCTGCCCGTCGCGCACCAGCAGCAGGTGATCGAGGCCGTCCTCGCATTCCACTGAGCGCGCACTGCGAGGTGCGTCGACTGCCGCATCGCACGCGCTCAGAGCCTGGCTCTCAGTTGCAGACCAGACCGACCGCGCCGGCGCCGCTCAGGATGTTCCCGCGACAGGCCTCACGCTGCGCATCGCTGATGCCCTGCACGCTGGTGCCGGGAGCGGGCGCCGGTGGGTTCCACTGGCAGGCGCGATCTTCGGTGAACTCGACGGCGAGCAGCGAACAATCCTGGCTCGCGGTGGAGCAGGCGGCGCCGTCGATGCGCCGCGCGGAGAGCGCCGTCAGCGGCTTTGCGCCGACCCGCGTGTCGATGCAGAGCAGACCGCCGTAGGTGGCTGCGTCGGCGAGCTCGACGGCGAGCGCCGTCGCCTGCGGCGCGGTGAAGCACGGGCAATCGCAGGCGTCGCCGATGCCGGCTACGCCGAACGTGTCGGCCTGATCGGGATTGGCGAGCGCCGCGCAGTTGTCGCACGCATCGCCGACCGCATCGCCGTCGCCATCGCTCTGCTCGGGGTTCGCCTGCGCGGGACAGTTGTCGGCGCCGTCCTCCACGCCGTCACCGTCGGCATCGCGTATCGTGCAGGGCAGCGGCACGCCGCCGGTCTTCTCCGTGAAGCGCGCCTCGATGCGCGCGCACGCCGGGTTGAGGGCGCCGGCATCGCAGTCGAGTGCTTCGCAGTAGGCCCGGCACAGACCGAGCGCCATCCCGGCGAGCCCGGCGTCGCTGCAGCTCGTCGCGGGCGGACCGAACGAGACCACCAGCATCGGGCGCATCGCGAGGCCCGCGTTCTCGCGCGAGTCGAAGCGCTTGACGGTCGAGGGCGCCGTCTCGTCGCCGGCGAGCAGCCAGCCGTGGTTGCTTCCCGGATCGTCGAGCCAGCCCTGCACGTCGGACGCGAGCTCGCTCGTCGAGCCCCAGGTGTAGAGACCCGGCCCCGCGACGGGCAGCGACGCAGACGGCGACGCCGCGAAGTCGCCGCCCGGCGTGCTCCAGAACACGGCGGGATGCGACGCGTGCAGCCACGTGATGTCGCCCGGCGCGGCGGGCGCACCCGACCCACCCGCCGCGCTCGCCGGCCCCTCCGTCCACGGAGCGAGGATGCGATGCAACGAGAGCAGCTCGGAATCGGCGTTGCTCTGCGACATGGCGAGCGTCAGCCGCACGGAGCTGATGCGGGGCCACGTCTACGGCGATGGCCGCGCGGCGGATCGAGCCGCTGGCCTGGCTGGTGCGGCCGGCGAAGAACGACGGGCCCGCGCCGTTG
>JAGSPS010000381.1 GCA_018262315.1 Deltaproteobacteria bacterium
CGGATGCGACACGACGTCCTGTTCCTTTGCGCGCTACTCGGCGCGATCGGCCCGGCGCAGGCCGAGGCCGCGCGGCTCCCGAGTCTGATCCCATCCGATCCCGTGACCAACCTCGCGCTCGACGGGGACGGCAACCGCCTCGCGCTCTTCTACTGCGCCTACGCCGCGAGCCTGAACCAGAACCCGGGTGTCGTGCTCGAGTGGACCGGGGCGGGCTGGGCCACGCTCTCGAACTCCGTCACCGCGCAGTGCCACGATCCCGACGTCGTCGTGCGCGGCGCGGTGGTGTCGGGTGTCTACCTCACCGACGTCCTCGACCTCGGCAGCTTCTGCCTGGGTGGCGCGTGCAGCGGCGGCGCGGGAATCGATCAGGACGGGCTCCGTGAAGTCCACACGCCCCGCGCCGGCTGGGCTTTCGGCTTCCCCTACGCCACCTACACGCAGTTCCAGGGAGCGCTGGCGCAGGACCTGCTCTTCGTCGACGCGCTCTACCCGGCGCTCGATTCCCTCGCGGATCCACCCGGGACCGCCGGCGCCTTCCACTGCGAGAGCGGCTGCAACGCGGTCGCGACCCCGACGCTTGCGGGGACCAACGACTTCGTGTTCGCCGCCTACCGGGTGCCCTCCCTCGACTGCGTGGCGGTCCACTACGAGTCCGCCAGCGGCTTCGGCCATTACCTGTGCATCACCCAGTTCCCGGCGCCGAACGCACGCGACCCGGAGGTCGCCGTGGTGAACGGACGGCCGGTGATGCTCTGGCATGAGAGCCACGACGGCATCACGAGCGTTCTCGGCGGCGAGTACACCGGGCCGCTCGGCGAACCGGGCAACATCGCGTTCTGGCGCACGATCGAGCAATACGACTCGTTCGGCGCCGACTGGGACCGGCTGCGCGTGGTCTCGACCGGCAGCGAGCTGTTCGCCCTGCTTCGCCGCGGCTCCGAGCTGACGGTCCGTCGCTGGAACGGAGTCGATTCCTGGACGACGCCGTGGCAGGAAACCGTGTCGCCGTATCCGAACGAGCCCGACATCGGTTTCCGAAACGGAAAGGTGTACGTGGCCTGGCGCTCCGGCTCGGCGATCGAGGTGGAGGAGATCGCGGTGCCGGAGCCCGCGACCGGCGCGCTAGGCATTGCGGCCGCGCTCTCGCTCGCTCGAATCGCACGACGACGACCCTGACGCGCGCCCGCCGCGCACGAGGAGTACGCATGCCCGCCTATCCGCGCGCCGAACTCGAGGAGATGATCCGCCGCTTCGTCGCGACCAACGATGCGTGCGGCAAGACCGGCAACTGGGAGCCGCTCGCGATGTTCTACGCCGAGGACGCGATCTACACCTGGAACAACGGCCCCAAGTACGAGTTCGTCGCGCGGGGCCGCAAGGAGATCCGCGAGTTCGTGATGGGCACCGAGATGGAAGGTCTCGACAAGTGGACCTACCCTTACGTGCGTACGCTGATCGACGACCAGAAGGGCGAGATCATCGGCATCTGGCGCCAGCTCGCGCCGGTCGCGGGCGACGACGGCAAGCCGACCGAGATCGGGGGCACGGGCGGCTCGTGGTTCCGCTACGCCGGCAACTGGCAGTGGAGCTGGCAGCGCGACTTCTTCGACACGAGCTGCGCGGGCGCCGTGTTCCTCGACCTGCTGCAGCAGGGAAAGCTCAGCGAGAAGATGCAGGAGCGCCTGAAGATGGGGAGCCGCCAGCCGGGCTGGGTGAAACGCGCGAGTTTCGACTGGTACGCGACGATCCCGGATCGCGAGGACGGGAGGTGAGCAGCGCCGTGCCCTGGTAGCCGAGCCCGCGACCGGCCTCGGTGCGCGAATGGGATCGCCCCCTCCCCTAAGCCCGCGGGCCGACCGGCCGATACGGAGCAGGTCGGAGGGGCGACGTGGCGGACCTGCTCGGACTGATCGGCTTCGGCTCCTTCCTCGCCGTGAGCCTGGCGGTGGGGATCCGTCTGCTGCTGCTCGCGCGGCGCACGCGCATGCTTCCGGAACTCGCGATCGGGCTCGAGCTGCTGCTCGCCGGGGCGATCGGATACGGGCTGCTGCTGGCTGCGGAATCGCTGCAGCTGTTCGCGGAGTCGCACGCCGGCTGGGCGTCGTTCGCGGGCGTATCCGCGATCTCCGTCGGCTCCGGCTTTCTCGCGCTGTTCTCGTGTCGCGTGTTCCGGCCCGACAGCGCTGCGGCGCGAGCCGCGCTCATGCTTCTGGTGATCTGGCTCGGCTTCGGCGTGTATGGCTCGTGGGTGCTGCACGTCTCGCGGATCTCGTACGGGATCGGTGGCTGGCTGGGGAGCTGGGCGCCGAACCTCGGACTGCTCGCCGCGTACGGTTGGGCGAGTTGCGAGCCGCTGCACTACCGGATGCAGTTGCGCCGGCGCGCGCGCATCGGCATCGACTCGGGCGACCCGCTGGTCGCGAACCGGATGCTGCTCTGGGGCATGGGGACGGGCGCGATCGCGTCCGTCACGCTGCTGCACCTCGCGGCGCAGTTGCTCGGCCACTACGAGCTGCCGCCGTCACTGGTGGGTGTGGTATCGCTGCTGGCGCTCGTCGCGGCGGTGTCCGAATGGCTGGCGTTCTTCCCGCCGCGCGCGTACCGGCAGCGCTTCGTCAGGATTTGAACGGTCTCTCCCCGAGCGGTTCCGGATCGGCACGAACTCCGGCTGCAACATGGCGCGACGCTGCCAGTTGGCGCCGTCTACCACGAACGTGCAGCCGGTCACGAACGACGCGTAGGGCGAGCCCAGGAAGGTCGCGGCCCAGCCGAGTTCGCGGCGCCGTTCGATCTCGTCGGCTTCGGGCTTCCAGCTCAGTGGCCGGAAACATCGTGCGCGCTCTTGCGCGACGCGCGGCCGGACAGCAAGCTTGGCGGCGTTGCGATCCCTTCTCGCTCGCAGCGGACGGCCCGACCCTTCGTCCGCGCTCGCACCGATTCCCTTCCTCCGAGCGA
>JAGSPS010000138.1 GCA_018262315.1 Deltaproteobacteria bacterium
TGCTTTGGATCGTTGCTGCGAGGCGCGCGGGCGGTGGACTCGTCCGAAACGTCCTCGGCGGACGGGGATTTGCAGCTTCGCAGCGAGCGCCTGCAACCGCCTGCGGATTGTTTCGGCCGAGTCCCCCGCCCGCGCTTGGCTTTCCGTCTTTCTTTCATGAACGGAAGTCCAAGAACGAATGGCAAGTAGCGGGGGCGGGGCGTTCGGCCAGAACCCGCGAAGCCCTCCGGTCATCAGGCCGGCAGGCGGCCTCGAAGCCCCGACGCGAAGCTGCGACACCTCGTCCGCCGAGGACGTTCTGGACGAACGTCCCGCCCCCGCGCCTCACGCATCGGCTTCCGAGGCGCGTGATTCGTCTCAGTCAATCTCCTAGCCAAGGCCGACGCCGTGGCTGGCGCGCACGCCCGCGCGCGCTGGGGCGTTCGCTAGCGAGCGGGGGAGGCAGGGCTCGCTCCGGTCGTCGCGCGCGTGGCCAGTTCCTTCTCCGGTGGCGACGCGATCTGCGACCACACCTCGGTGACTGGTGCGACACGCACGCCCGTCTTCGCCACCTCGTCGAGCGCGCGCTCGAAGTTGGGCATCGAGTAGTCCGTCGCCTTCACGGTCTTTTCGGGCAGCCAGTGGAACATCAGGATCAGCCACTCGTGGTTGTCGCGCGCGCGCCGAGCAGCCTCGCCAACCTGCTCGGGCGTCGTCGAATCCGTCACGTTCCACGCGCGCAGCAGATGCGGATCGGCCGGCGGCAGCGTCTCCGGACCCGAACCGGCGAGGCGAGCCGTGGCAAAGAGCCTGTTCACGGTCGGCCGCACGCGACGCGTCTCCTGCTTCCCGAGTGGATAGGCGAGGTGCTGCGCGCCGAGCGCGTAGCCATGTTCGACGAGGAAGCTCTGGATGCCTCGCAAGCGCGGCTCGAGGTCGTTCGGCGCGAGCTCCGTGAAGGGAGGATTGTCGTGCGCCGCCACGTCCGTGCCGAGGCGGTGGAGCTCGGCCAGATCGGCGACCGTCAAGTAGGTGGAAGAGCCGATCGCTTGGGGAATCACGTACGCCGTGCCGCGCCAACCGCGCTCGGCGAGCAGCTTCGCCGCCCGAAGGTGCTCCTTGTAACCGTCGTCGAAGGTGAAACTCACCACGCCTTCCGCCGGTTCGTCGACGACCGCGAAACCGCCGAAGTCGAGCTGGACGCCGCCCTTGCCCTTGTCGGACACCAGGATGCCGAGCGAGTCGATCGCGCCCCGCTCGGGCTTTCCGACGGCGTTCGAAGCGCCGAGGCTCATCGTCACCGCCGTCCACTCGCCGTCCTGGAGGAGGTTGTAGTCGAGGTCGGAGAAGAGCGGAACCGTGTACGAGTACCAGCTGCTCGCCAGCGAATCGGAGCCGACGCGCAGCTCGACGCCGGAGAGATTCTCGAAACCCTGCACGCGCAACAGCACCTTCACGAATTGCCTGCGCGCGTCGACGGCGGGCGCCACGCCCCGCATCGCCGCGACCGTCGGGTGGCCCATCCCGTCGGTGGCGATGCGCACGAACGAGCGCCCCATCTCGCGCAGCGTCGCGACCGTCCCCTCCTTCCACAGCGACGTCACACGCTGCGACGTCGGCTCGGCTTCGATCCAGCGCTCGGCAGCGCGAACCGGCGAGGCGGCGATGCCGCACAGTGTCGTGCCGATTGCCAATCCGGCACCCAGCAAGAGGCTTCGCGCAACGACTCGCATCCTGGCTCTCCTCATTCGTCCTGCGACGGAGCGGGTTCGTAGTCGAGACTGAACGCCGCGTTCGCGCGGGGATCGAGTGGCGGGAGGAAGAGGTCCAAGACTTCGGCGTTTGGACGCAGCTGCACCCTGGCTGCCGACTGGAGCAGCTCGGTGGCGGCGACTTCGGCACGCAGCACCGGTTCATTGAGGAAAACCCGCAGCACCACGCGCGATGCCGCCGAGCGCCCGAAGTTGCTGACCTCCACGACGATGCGACGTGGACCCGCGCGGCGCACCGACGCGTCCACCGCCGCGCGCTGCCGCGTCCAGGTCGAGAGTTCGCTGCGCGTCGCCACCCACGCGCGGCGGTGCCCGAGTTCGCCGATCGCATCGGCAAGTTGCGCCTCGGTGGAGCCGTGGCGCCGCGCGGCGGCGGAAACCCGCAGGCGCGCGAGGCCCGCGTCCTGTTCGGCCGCTTCGATCTCTCGCGTCCACACCCGTTCGGGACGAGCGTCCGCCGCGACGCCCACGCTGGCATCCGGCTCGACGACACCCGCGAACGACGCGCCACCCGGCCACGGAAGCACTTCCACCCAGGGCGTACGCGAGCTCCACGCGAGCGCGGCTTCGAGGACGCGGCGCAGCAGGACGCGGTCTGCGGCGGTGCTGACCTCGTGCTCGGGACCGACGGCGATCCACGCGAGGCGCCCCTTGCCGAACTCGCGTCGCAGCGCCGCTGCCGGCGCATCCGGGTCGGCCTGCGCGCCTTCCCAGCGCAGTTCGGAGTCGGCGACGCGGACACCCGGTATGACGTCGTCCTGGATCACGCCGATCCGCTGGCGCGGCGCGAGCGCCGAGGCAATCGGTCCGCGGCGGTTCGCAACGATCGCCCGTGCGCGGTCTTCATCGAGCACGAGCACCTCCGCTCCCAGCAGATTGCGCATCATCTCGTAGCCGAGCCACGCGCCATCGAGGCCGCGCACGCCGATGGAACCCACCAGCACCGCGCCGCCCCCCCCCGCCAGGTAGTTGCGCAGGCCCGCAGCCTCGTCGTCGCGCAGCACGCGCAGCTCGGACAGCACGACCCCGCCGACCTTGGCGGAATCCAGGTCGCGCAGCGAGGTGAGTTCGCGCACCGATCTCCCGGCCTCCACCAGGTCGTGTCCAAATGGACTGCGAACGGCGGCTCCCACCGGCTGATGGGCGTCGCGGAACAACGCGATGACCCCGCGCGGATCGTGCTCGCCCAGCTGCGCGAGGCGGAACGGGCCCACGACGGCGCTGATCATCTGGACCGCCAGCAACGCGCCGGCGCCGAGCAACGCCGTCGCGAGGCTCCACACCAACGGCCGATAGAGCGCGCCATCGGAGAGACTCAAGCGGGCCCCCCGGGATCGCCCTCCACCTTGGCGCCTTCGGCTCCCGGCCGATTGCGATAGCGGTGGAAGTAGACGGGCTCGCTACTGCCCTTCTTGGCCTTGGGTCGCCGCTTGTCGCGCAGCTTGAATGCGGCGTAGGAGAGCACGGCCAGGAAAATCGTGGCGATCGTCGAGATCAGGATCACGGCCGAGAGATAGGGGACGACGTCCATCTCAGATCCGTCCGATCCGTTCCAGCTTGCCCCAGTCCATGCGCAGCTTGAAGAGCTCCTCGAAGGTCGCGAAGAGCTTGGCCACGTCGATCGTGAGCGCAAAGAAGGCGCGATAGAAGATCGCGTAGGGAACCAGCAGCAGGCTCTCTTCCTCGACCACCACGCAGTAGAGCGCGGCCGCGAGATCGAGCACGGTGAGCTGCGCCCACCAGAGCACCAGCGGCAGCGCCGTTCCGTAGCGCGCCGCGATGAATACGAAGAGCACGTTGCCGAACACGTTCATCGAGGGCCACAGGATGCCCTCGAAGATCATGTACCAGAGCGTGAAGGTGACGCCGAATCCACCGCGCGGATCGACCAGCCGCCGCTTGTGCTTCGAGATCGCCTGCAGGATCCCGCGCGTCCAGCGATAGCGCTGCTTCAACAGGTCGAGCATCTGCTCGGGCGCTTCGGTGTAGGCGATCGCGCCGGGTTCGTAGTTCACCTGCCAACCCTCGATCAGCAGCTTGAGGGTCAGGTCGCAATCTTCGGCAAAGGTGTCGTGGTCGTAGCCACCGACCTTCTGGAGCGCGCTCTTGCGGAAGATGCCGATCGGTCCCGGGATGATGTTGACGAGCCGGAAGAAGCCCTGCGCTGCGCGCACCATGTTGAGGCCCTCGATGTACTCGAGCGCCTGCAGCGAAGAGAGCAGGTTGGTGCGGTTGACCACCTTGACGCTGCCCGCCACCGCGCCGGTGGCGGGATTCTGGAAATGGCGGATCGCGCGACGCAGCGTCTGCGGGTGGAGCGCGGAATCGCCATCCATGCACAGGATGAACTCGCTCGTGGCCTGCGAGATTCCGGTGTTGAGCGCGCGCGCCTTGCCGCCGTTGGGCTTGGTGATGACGCGCACGGTGGCTCGACCGTGATCGCCCGCGTAGACCGACGCCTTCACGGTGGTGTCGTCCTTCGAGCCGTCGTCGATCACCAGGATCTCGTAGCGCGGGTAGTCGAGCTGGAGCAGCGAGCGGATCGATCCCTGGATCACCGCGCCTTCGTTGTAGGCAGGCACCAGGATCGTGACGGGCGGCAGCGACGTGGGCTCGGCATCGTCGCGCTCGAGGTGGTTCAGGTACGAGAACCAGAGCAGTCCGATGTAGCGCAGGATCAGCAGCACCAGGAAGCCGAAGAGCATCCAGGTCGCGACGCTCAAGAACGTCGACGGAAGCTCGAATCGGGCGTCGCGCAGGAGTTCATAGAGTCCGAGCGAAAGGCCGGTGATCCCCACCAGCAGAAGGCACGCCAGCACGCCGTAGCGGAGCTTGGCCGGCACGACCTAGAAGCTCCAGCTCATGCGCAGCGCGGCTTCGTGCGTGGTGTAGGACGAATCGCGCACCGACTGACTGCGCGCAGCGTCGAGCGCAACGCTGAAGCCGCCGCGGTCCCAGCGGAGTCCGAGCTTCGCGCGATACGCGGGACCGAACGACGAAGCGCCCTGCTCCTGCGAAAAGCCGGCGCCGCCGCCTGCGTCGAAGACGAACGCGAGCGCCCCGTGGATCGGCACGCGACCCATCACGGAAAGCGTCCCGCCGAGGTCGATGTCCGGCGAGTAGTAGTAGGGCGACATGTCCTGGTAGTGCATGGCGTCGAGCGCCAGCGCAGTCTGGACGTCGACGTCGGGGAAGGGTCGCCAGGCGACGCTGCCTCCCATCGCGAGCTCGCCGTTCGAGTCGCTGAGCCACGCGCCGCCCACCTCCCCGTAGCCCTCCCACGCGCTGTTCAGCTGACGCCAATACGAGAGCTTGCCGCCCGTGCGGCCGATGCCCTGCTGCACGCTCTCGAGCGAGTAGCTGTGTTCCAGTTGGTCGCCGTGGTCGACTTCGAGCGCGGCGACGGCGTTCTCGTTGGGCGCGTACTCGAGCACGCCGCGAGCGAGCACGCGATCTTCGGCGTGTTTCCAGCCGCGACCGCCGAGCTCTGCGGTGCCCTTCCAGCGCGTTGCGAAGCGGCGCTCGACGCCCAACCGGCCCTCGATCGCGGAGTCGTGGTCTGGCGAGTCGGGGAGCACTGCGTCCGAGTTGCGGTCCCGCGCGATGAGAACGGCGCCGGTGTACGCGTAGATCCGGGTGTCGAAGTCCCAGTCGAGCGACGCGTCGGCGCCGGTCCGGAGGTAGGAGAAGTTCTCGGAGTCGAAGAATGCGAACGCGCCGGCGCCGATCTGCTGCTTCAACTCGCCGCGCAGCGCGCCGTATTCCTGACGCGCCTCGGCGTCATCCTGCAGTGCGAGTGCGCGGACGTACCAGACGTTCGCTTTGGTGCGTTGGCCGCTCCAGAGATAGGTGCGGGCGAGGCCGCGAGCAACGCGGGGATCGTCCGGACTGCGGGCGAGCACCTCCTCGAAGAGCACCCGCGCCTCGCTGTTGCGACCCGCCCAGGAGAGCACCTCGGCGCGCTCGGTCGCAAGATCGGGCGGCGCAGCCGGACTCGCCGCGACGCGCTCGTAGTGCTCGAGCGATTCGCCGTAGTCGCCGCGCCATGCGAGGACGCGCGCGAGCCCGAGGCGCGGCGCCGTCCACTCCGGACTCTCGACGAGCAGCGCTCGATAGAGCGCGATCGCTTCGTCCCAGCCGGCGCGATCTTCGAGCAGTGCGCCGGCTCGTTCGAAGCGTTCGCCCTGCTCCTGCGTCGGCTCCGCGGCGACACTCCCCGCGACGAGCGCGACGAGCGCCAGCGCGAGCAGCGCACCGCGGCGCATCACGTGTCGCCCCCAGCGGCGGCGGCGATCAGCTCGATCGCTTCGGGATCCCCCTGCTTCGACGTCGCCGCCATCGCCTCGAAGGTGAAGCCGTGGGGCCTGCCGCTCTCTGCTTCGCTCCGAGAGAGCAGACGTTCGATCACTTTCGGCGCGTCGGGGGGGCCGGTCGCGACGAGCAGCACCAACGCGCGCTGCTTCGACACGCGCAGGATCGCGTCCTCGAAGCGCAGTTCCTGGTCCGCCGCTTCGAGGAAACGATCGAGGCTGCGCACTTTCGGCGCGTCGATGCGCACCAGCGACGAGACGAAGCCGTGGCGCTCACCGAAATTGCAGGCGCGCTCGAGGCGATCGCGGAAATCGGACGCTTCGAGCAGGCGCGATGCCGAGACGCAGCCGAACAGGGCCTCGGCTTCCGTGCTGTCGAAGCGATAATCGCCGTCGCGGCGCAGCCGCAGCAGCGTCTCGACCTTGTGTTCCAGCTCCAGTCGATTCACCGGCTTCGGCAGGAAGTCGGTGGCGCCCAACACGAGCGGCCCCAGCCGGTCGCCTGCGGTCTGGATCCGACTCGACGCCACCAGAACCGTCACGTCGACGTGCGCACGGCGCAGTGCGCAGAGCAGCTCGTAACCGCTGACGCGCGGCATGATCAGATCGAGGATCACCAGGTCCGGGTGGTGCGAGACGATCTTCGCGAGCGCCTCGAAGCCATCGACGGCCGTGATCACCTCGTAGCGCGGCGTGAGCCAATCGCTGAGCAGCTCGCGCTGCATGCGACTGTCTTCCACCACCAGGATCAGGCTGCGCGTGCGTGCTTCGGTCGAAGCAGCGGGAAGCCGCGACGGGTGCAACGCGTCGGAGAGCGCTGCGGGGCGTGGCGTTTCGTGACGACGCGGCGCCGACGGACCGATCGGCTCGGCCAGCGCAGCGAGATCGGTGTCGGGATTCTGCAAGCGGGACGCCGCCGCGCGTCGCTCGGGCATGCGGCGAGCGCGCGTGAAGAGGGGAATCTCGGTCTTCGGTTTCGCGTCCTCCACGAGATGTGTGCCGTTCGGACCCACCGCGAACTCCACGCGCTCCGCAGCACCGAGACCCGCACGGCTCTTTTCGACGGTGAGCGTGCGCCGTCCGCTCGCCTCGCGATCGAGCATGAGGTAGGCACCGCACATCTCCGAGAGCACGCGGTCGAGGCCGCGCTGCTGCGCGAGGCGCTCGGTCTCGACGGTCAGCACCAGCGTCTCGGCGCCCAGTGCGCGCACGAACGCACGCGACACCTCCCGGAGCCGCGGCTCGTCCACGATCTCGGCGGTGATCGCGGTGAAGGGATCGACGATCACCAGCGAGACTTCGGGCGCCTCGGCGCGCAGCGCTTCGACCAGCGACTCGACGCCCTGCGCCCGCACCAGCGAAGGCGTGCCGGCGTCGAGTTCGAGCAGCACCAGGCGATCTTCCGCGAGCGCGGCGTCGAACTCGAAGCCGAGCGCATCGGCCTGGTGCATCAGCGATTGCGCCGGCTCGCTCGAGACGATCTGCACCACCTCGCCGCGCTGGAGCGCGCTGTCGGCGAGCTGCAGACCGAGGACGGTACGGCCACTGCCGCTCGGGCCAGCGATCACGAGTGGCAATCCGGGCGGATACCCACCCAGAACGTGATCGATGATGCTGGCGCCCGTCGGACGCACCCATCTCCTTTCCTGCCCCTCGAATCGGGACGGATTTCCTCGAGTGCCATCGGAAGGTGGGGGGGAATCCTTGAAGCCACGCGGGGATGGGGGCACTGGTGACGTGGGAAAAGCAACCCGGAATGAAGCTCGAGGTCTGGGATGGACGGTGGCTAGGAGATTGACCCAAGACTGTGCCGTGCGGCTGGGCGCGCAGACGCCCCGCCCGCGAGGCGCGCGAGCGAGGCGTAGCGGGAGCTACGGCGAGCGCACTCTCCTAGGCGCGGTCCGTCAGCCAGCGGCGTTCCACGTCCCGCCGGCCCACGCGAGCGAGCGCGGCGACGCTCGCCCGCTGCGAGAGCCCGTGGCCGATCATGCGGAGATAGCCGCGCGCGCCTCCGGGTCCGCTTCGGGCGAGAAGAAGGACGGCATCGCACAGCGTTCTGAAGAGGGATTGCAGCATCAGCGTGGGGGAGGCGTTCTTGAGGAGAGTGGCGATCCGGTTGCGGCGGCACTGAAGCTCGACGAATCGATCGCCGCGCCGCCGCGAGCTTCCGTGCCGCGCGTGGTAGACGACGGCCCGCGGCGCCAGGACGGCGGACCACCCGGCCAACTGGCACCGCCACCCCAGATCCACGTCCTCGAAATACAAGCCAAAGCCGCGATCGAAGATGCCCGTCGGGAGTCGCACCGCTTCCAACATGGCGCGTCGGTAGAGCGCCGCTCCTGCCGATGCGCAGAAGATCTCCTCGATCCCGCCACGGCCGTTCCACGTCGAGCCGCACTCGCGATCCTGGAAATCCCCGCCACGACCGAACACGACACCGGTGGAACTCACCTGCAGCGGGACTCGTTTGTCCATGATGCGCGCCTGGATCGCGCCGACGTCGCCGTCGCTCGCGCGCACGGCCGCGCGGAGTTCTTCGATCCAATGCGGATCGGCCTCGGCGTCGTTGTTCAGCAGCGCGATCCACGAACGATCGGAGCACTCGATGCCACGGTTGCAGGCCTCGGCGAAACCGAGGTTCGCGCCGTTCTCGAGTACTCGAACCTCTGGGTAATCGCGGCGAACACGCTCGACCGAGCCGTCCGACGAGCCATTGTCGACGAGGATCGTCTCGAAGTCCCGATCGCTTTGCCGGCGCAGCGAGGCCAGGCACGCCGCGAGATCCTGCTGCGAGTTCCAGTTCACGACGATCACGGAGATATCGGTCGCGTTCACGGCACTTCGCCTTCCGTCACCTCGGAAATAGCCACCGCACGAGTCGGTCGCCAGGACGGAAGGGACACGCGTCGCCCAACCGCGAACGGGCTCAGAAAAGGGAAGAGCGCGGAGGCCCGGTCTTTCGACCGAAACCTCCGCGCTCCTCGCGGCGCCTCACCCCCCCTTGGAGACGCCGCCAGGGCATGAAGGGGTAGTTGGGGGTTCCTCGAGCGAAGTCACGAGCAGCCGCTCGTTCCTCCGCAATTCGCGCACTTGTAGCAAGCACCGTTGCGGACCATGATCGAACCACAAACACTGCACGATGGTGCGTCGGCCTGGTTCACGAACGTCTGCGACGCCTCGCTCGCACTGCGATGCGCAGCGGCGCCCGAACCACCCGCGACGGCCGCGCGCAGCATCGGACGCGGCGTCGTGAGCCCCGCGGTCTCGGCATCGGTCTCCTGCTCGTCGGGGACCGGCGGCTCCTCGCGCAGGAAGCGGCCGCCCAGGTAGCGGAACACGTAGTCTGCGATCGACTTCGCAAACGGGATCTCGCGGTTGTTGGTGAAGCCCGAGGGCTCGAAGCGCGTGTGGCTGAACTTGTCGACGAGCGCCTTCAGCGGCACGCCGTATTGCAGCGAGATCGAGGTCATGGTGGCGATCGTGTCCATCAGCCCCGAAACCGTGCTGCCCTCTTTCGCCATCCGGAGGAAGATCTCGCCGGGCGAGCCGTCCTCGTAGACGCCGACGGTGAGGTAGCCCTCATGCCCCGCAATCGAGAACTTGTGCGTCCACGCGCGTCGCTCGTCGGGCAGCTTCACGCGGCGCGGGCGCACTTCCTCGAGCGAGATGACCTTCGCGCCCGACTCATGACCCAGAGGGCTCGCGGTCTTGCCGGTGTTGAGCGGCTGCGATTGTTTGCAACCGTCGCGATAGACGGCGATCGCCTTCAGACCGAGCTTCCAACCCTCGACGTAGGCGGTCATCACGTCGTCGACCGTCGCGTCGGTGGGCAGGTTCACGGTCTTCGAGATCGCGCCCGAGAGGAACGGCTGCACGGCGCCCATCATGCGCAGGTGACCCATCCAATGGATCGAGCGCTTGCCCTTCTCGGCGCGGAACGCGCAGTCGAAGATGGGCAGGTGCTCGTCGCGCAGCGCGGGGGCGCCCTCGATCGTTTCCTGCTCGTCGATGTACCGGAGGATCGCGTCGATCTGCGCGGATTCGTAGCCGAGCCGGCGCAGCGCCATCGGCACCGTCTGGTTCACGATCTTGAGCTTCCCGCCGCCGACGAGCTTCTTGTACTTGACCAGCGCGATGTCGGGCTCCACACCCGTGGTGTCGCAATCCATCATGAACCCGATCGTGCCGGTCGGCGCGAGCACCGTGGCCTGCGCGTTCTTGAAGCCGTGACGCCGGCCGTGGCGCAGCGCCTCTGCCCAGCTCGCGCGCGCAGCAGCGAGCAGATCGCCCCGCACGCCCAGGGGTGCGATCGCGTCGGCGGCCGCCTTGTGCATGCGGATCACTTCGAGGAACGCGTCGCGATTCTTGTTGTAGTGCGTGAACGGGCCCATCGCCTGGGCGATCTGGGCGCTGCTGAGGTACGCCTGGCCGCACATCAGCGCGGTGATCGCGGCGGCGACGTTGCGTCCCTCGTCGCTGTCGTAGGCCAGGCCGTCCGCCATCAGCAGTGCGCCGAGGTTGGCGTAGCCGAGGCCAATCGGACGGTAGAGGTGGCTGTTCCAGGCGATCCGCGCCGTCGGGTAGTCGGCGTGATCGATGATGATCTCCTGCGCCAGGAACACCACGTGCACCGTGCGCCGGAATGCCTCGACGTCGAAGTTGCCCTCGTCGTCGACGAACCTCATCAGGTTC
>JAGSPS010000382.1 GCA_018262315.1 Deltaproteobacteria bacterium
CTTGTCCATGCTGGTCAACGATAAACGATACGAACCGTCTCGGAAACCGGGGAAACCGATGCCGGGCGTCAAGTTATTGGGGCGTCAAGTTATTGGGCACGTGGCCCCCAACAACTTGACAAACAAATAACTTGACGCCCGGCACCGGTTTCCCCGGTTTCCGAGACGGTTCGTATCGTTTATCGTTGACCAGCATGGACAAGCGCACCACCGCTGCGGCCGTCGTCGCCGAGCTGCGCGACGGCATGACGCTCGGCATCGGCGGCTGGGGGTCGCGGCGCAAGCCGATGGCGCTGGTGCGCGAGATCCTGCGCTCGCCGGTGAAGGATCTCACCGTCGTCTCGTACGGCGGTCCCGACGTCGGCTTGCTCTGCGCCGCTGGCAAGGTCCGCAAGCTGGTCTACGGCTTCGTCTCGCTCGACTCGATCCCGCTCGAGCCGCATTTCCGGAACGCACGGCAGGCGGGTGCATTCGAAGCGGCCGAGTGGGACGAGGGAATGTTGCAGTGGGGGCTCTACGCCGCCGCGTTGCGGCTGCCGTTCCTGCCCACGCGCGCGGGACTCGGCTCCGACGTGATGACGATCAACCCGGCGCTGCGCACGGTGCATTCGCCGTATGGCGACGGCGAGGAACTCGTCGCGGTGCCGGCGCTGTCGCTCGACGTCGCTCTCATCCACATGAATCGCGCTGATGCGCGTGGCAATGGCCAGTTCCTCGGCCCCGACCCGTATTTCGACGACCTGTTCTGCATGGCCGCGAAGCGCCGCTTCATGAGCTGCGAGCAACTCGTCGAGACGTGCGACTTCACAAAGTTTGGCTCGGTACACACGTTGAAGATCAACCGCACGATGGTGGACGGCGTCGTCGAGACGCCGATGGGCGCGCACTTCACCGAATGCCCGCCGGACTATGGTCGCGACGAAGCCTTCCAGCGCGAGTACGCCGCGACCGCGAAGAGTCCCGAAGCGTGGGACGCGTTCCACAAGCGCTTCCTCGACGTCGAGAGCGAAGCCGCATACCAGGAAGCCGTGCGCGTCTGGCAGGGGGCAGCGAAGTGAGCGGCGCCGGCTCGATCGATCAGAGGGCTTCGCGGGCCGAGGTCTGCGCCGCCGCGATGGCCGACGCGTTCCGCGGCGACGGCGAGATCCTGGTGTCGTGCTTCGGCACGATCCCGGCGATCGCCGCTCGGCTCGCAAAGCTCTCTTTCGCGCCCGATCTGCTGCTTACCGACGGCATTGCGCACTTGCTCGAGACGGTGCAGCCGGTCTCGGGGCCGGTGAAGACGGATCCCGTCATCGAAGGCTGGCTGCCGTTCCGCAGCGTCTTCGATCTGCTCTGGAACGGCCGCCGCCACGTGGTGATGATCGCGAGCCAGATCGACCGCTTCGGGAATCACAACTTCGCCTGCATCGGTCCGCACGCGAAGCCGAAGGCGCAGCTGCTCGGCATGCGCGGCGCGCCGGGCAACACCATCAACCACACCACCAGCTACTGGGTGCCGAGTCATTCGGCGCGGGTCTTCGTCGACAAGGTCGACGTGGTGTCGGGCGTCGGCTACGACCGCGCTGCGAAACTGGGCGCGGCGGCGAAGTTCCACGACGTGCGCCGCGTGGTCTCGAATCTCGGCGTCTTCGACTTCGCGACGCGCGATCACACGATGCGGCTCGTCACGGTCCACCCGGGTGTCGCCGTCGCGGACGTCGTCGCGGCGACCGCGTTCCCGCTCGAGTTGGGCGCCGACGTGCCCGAGACGCGCACGCCGAGCGCCGAAGAGCTGCGCGTGATCCGTGAGGTGCTCGACCCCGCCGGCACGCGCGACCGCGAAGTTCCCTCCTAGGAGCGCGTTTGTCGTCCTCCCTCCATACGCCGCTCTGCGATCTGCTGGGTTGCCGCTACCCGATCCTCCAGACGGGGATGGGCTGGGTGGCGACGCCGGAGCTGGTCGCGGCGGTGTGCAACGCGGGCGCCTTCGGCTTCCTCGCGGCGGCGACGATCCGTCCCGAGGAAGTGTCGCGCGAGATCGAGAAGGTGAAGGCGCTCACCGACAAGCCCTTCGGCGTGAACTTCCTGATGGACGCGCCGGGCGCCGATGTGATCATCGACGCGATCATCCAACACAGGGTACGCGCCGCCGGCTACAACCGCGCGCCGAGCGCCGCGATGATCCAGCGCCTGAAGCAGGCGGGCGTCCTCTGTATGCCCACCTGCGGCGCTGCGAAGCACGCGCGGAAGGCCGAGAAACTCGGCGCCGACGTGATCCTCGTGCAGGGCGCGGAGGGCGGCGGTCACACCGGCACGGTACCGACGACGCTGCTCGTCTCGCAATGCGTGGACCTCGTACGTGTGCCGATCGTCGCGGCCGGCGGCTTCCGCGACGGCCGCGGTCTGGTCGCCGCACTCGCGTTCGGCGCGGCGGGCGTCGCGATGGGAACGCGCTTCCTGCTGACGGCCGAGAGCCCGGTGCCGAAGCTCACGACCGATCGCTACCTCGCCGCCGCGATCGACGACGTGCTGGTGACGAAGCAGATCGACGGCCTGCCGCAGCGCGTGGTGCGCAACGAGCTGGTCGATCGGCTCGAGTCGGCGCACGGCGTCGCGTCGCTGCTGCTGGCGTTCCGCAGCGCGCTCGCGTTCCGCAAGGTCTCCGGCGCGTCGCTGCGCGATCTGTTCGCCTCGGGCCTCGCGATGCGCAAGAGCGAACGCCTCACGCGCGCGCAGATGCTGATGGCCGCCAACGCGCCGATCCTCGCCAAGACGGCGATGCAGGACGGCGATCCGGTGCACGGCTATCTGCCGAGCGGCACGGTCGCCGGCGTCATCGACGATCGCCCGAGCTGCGCCGAGCTGATCGAGCGCATCGTCGCCGAAGCCGAGGCCACCTTGTCGCGGCTCGCCGGCCCGCACTGACCCAACCAAGAGACCAGAGAGGCCGCATGTCGATCGACGTCCGCACGCA
>JAGSPS010000139.1 GCA_018262315.1 Deltaproteobacteria bacterium
ACACGTCGTCTTCACGCCGCAGGAACTGGTCGAGAAGATCGCAGCGCTCGTCCCGCCGCCGCGCTTCCATCTCGTCCGCTACCACGGCGTCCTGGGCCCGTGCGCGAGCGAGCGCGATCGCATCGCGCCGGCGGGGGAGGGCGTGCGGCCAATTCAATCCTCTTCGAGTCCCGAATCCGCATCGACATTGTCGCGGGTCGATGGCGATCCCGCGAGCGCAGCGCCCGCGGAGACGCGGGACTTCGCCTCGATCGAGATGCTCGGTTCGATGCGCCAAGACGCCTTGCTCGAGACTCCGTCGGCCATCGCGGTTGCCAGCGCTGGCGCGTCGGCCCGGCCCGACGTCTCGAGGGTGAGACGGCTCGCGTGGGCTGAGCTGATGAAACGCGTCTTCGCGATCGACGTGCTCGAGTGTCCGCGCTGCCGCGGACCGATGCGCATCCTCGCAACGATCCACCCGCCCGAGACCACGTCGGCGATCCTCGCCTGCCTGGGCCTCCCGGTGCGCGCCCCACCGCTCGCGCCGGCGCGTCGCGACGACGGCTTCGACGGCGAAGCGGACGACCAAACGCCCGCCGACTTCGAACCCTGATCCGTTGCGTGGCACCGCGGCCCTCGCCGACCTCGCGCCAGCACCGATCGCTCAAGCCATACTCCAACGCACGCCCCGGATCGGGCGCGTCGCACCGCCGCGCCGCGGCGACGATTCTCGTGCGGCGCGCCGTTCGCAGCGCGCCGCTCTACGGCGTCGCCGCCCGCTTCTTTCCCCAGCCGTTGGTCCGCTCCCCGGTCCCAGTTGCCATAACGCCCACTATCATCTTCCGGAATCCCCGCTTCTTCCTCCTAGGCTCGGACGCCATTCATCGCGTTCTGCGAGGAGTGCCTCGCGGCCTACACGTACCCGCGCGTCGTGGAATTCATCGACGCCCTGCCGAAGAAGGGGCCGACGGGGAAGATCCTGAAGCGGGAGCTGCGCTAGCCAGAGTTCTCCTGGCGATCCCGTGGAGCCAGGCGGCGAACGGAACCTCGCCGGTGTAGTTCCCGATCTCCTGGAAGGCGCGCACCAGGATGGCCTCGGTCGCTGCTTCCGCTGCAACACGGCCCGCCGTAGCCCGGACGGCGAAGGCATACACGCAACGGAAGCTCTCGGCGTAGACCGTCTCGAAGGCCTCGCGATCGCCGCGCGCGGCGCGTCGAACGAGCAGCGCATCCGTGGTCATCAACACGGGGTCGCTCCTCCGCGCAGCAACTCGCTCACAGGGCCGAATCCGGGTCTCAGTCGGGCCTGCGAGAAACGGTTCAGATGGATTCCCCAAGTGGAATCGGTGGTCGGACCGCGGGCGGCTCGACCCACAGGTGCACCCGTCACTGCGCCGTGCGGGCCTCGCGGAGCGCCGCCGCTCGCATCTCGCGCCGCTTCATCCAGCCGTGCGCGAAGCCGGATCGCAGCGCCACGTAGGCACCGGCGGCGGCGATGAAGGTGATGACGCACCCGATGGCCAGCAGCAGCTCATCCGTCATGGCGATGGCTCCCGCCGAGCAGCAGCGATCCCGCGGAGAGGATCGACGGCACCCACAGGCCGACGAATACCCCGCGCTCGCGATCGCCGGAGAACCAAAGCGTCACCGACAACAGGAATGAAAGCCCGGCGGCGACGAAGAACAGGGCCTTCGCGGTGCCGAGCGCTCCGGCGTCCAGGTGCGGCGTGTCCATCGCGGTGCCGGGTTCAGCGGGGGATCGAAGGTTCGTACTCACGTTTTCTCTCCGGGGTGGTTGTTCGACCGACAGACCCTAGACGCCAGTGGGAGTGGTGTCCATAAAAAATATAGACATATTGGTTTAGCTGGCTATGTTCTGACCGCGCCATCTCGTAGCTTCATCCTCACGCCGCTCCCGGAGCCCTCAACTGAACTCCTTCACCCCCGCCCAGATCGAGTCCTACCTCGCGAGCGCCCGCTTCCCGGTCCGGGTCGCGTGCGCCGACGCGAGCGGACATCCGCTGGTGCTCTCGCTCTGGTACGTCTGGCTAGACGGGGCGCTCTGGTGCGCGACCGGCCCGCGCGCGCGAATCCTGAAACTGTTGCGGCGCGAGCCGCGCTGCGGCTTCGAGGTGGCCGGGGACGCGCCGCCCTATCGCGGCGTTCGCGGCCAGGGGCGGGCGCAACTTCATCCTGAACGCGGCGCGGAAACCCTGGCCATGCTCGTCGATCGCTACCTCGGCACGCGCGACTCGGAGTTCGCGCGTTGGCTGCTCGCGCGCGGCGCCTCGGAGGTGGCGATTCGAGTCGAGCCCGACCACTTCTCGAGCTGGGACTTCACGGAGCGCATGCAATGACGCGCATGCCGTACGCCGCGACCGTCCGAACGAGGAATTCCATGCATCCCGACCACCGCTCCCTGCTGATCTTGAACGTACTCGGCGGAATCGCGGTGCTGGGCAGCTATGTGATCGGCATCGCGACGCATCCCGAAACGAGTTCGCAGGTCTGGGGCGGCGTGCCCGAGTCGATCCGGCCGCTCTACACGGTGAACATGTTCCTCGCGGCGGCCGGCTACTTCGCCTTCAGCTTCTTCGTCTTCTTCCGGCTCGATCCGGATCGAGCGCGTCTTCCTGGCAATCGCGGTTTCCGAGCCTTCCATGTCCTCTATGCGCTGATCCTGATTCCCTCGGCGCTGTGGATGCCGTTGACCTTCGCGATGATCGACGCGCCGAGCGCGGGGCTGTGGGCGGCCATCCGACTGGTGCTCTTCCTGGTCGGGCTCGGGTCGCTCGGGCTGATCGCAGCGATCACCACCGTGCGCCCGGCGGACGCGCCGATCGCGTGGGGCATAGCGATCGCTGGCGCGATTCCGTTCGCGATCCAGACGGCGCTGCTGGACGCGCTCGTCTGGCCCGCGTATTTCCCGGCCTAGTCGATCCACACACCGCACCGGAGGCCCCATGCCGATCGCAAAGCAGCTCTCGAGCATGGAACTCTGCGACGCCGACGGCGCGGCGTGTCGCCTCGGCGCGTTCTGGGGCGAGCGCCCGGTCGTGCTCGTCTTCGTCCGCCAGTTCGGGTGAATGTTCTGCCGCGAGCAGGTCGCGCAGTTGCGCGACGCACAGCACGAGATTCGCGAGCGCGGCGCGGAGCTGGTGATCGTGGGCAATGGAGCCCCCCACTTCGCGAGGGCATTCCGTGAGGACTTCGCACTCGACGGGCCGCTGCTCGTCGATCCGGAGCTGCGCGCGTACCGGAGTGCCGGTCTGCGCCGCGGTCGCGTCGAGATCTTTTCGCCGCGCGTTGCGTGGAACGGCCTCCGCGCGATTCGCAGCGGCGCGCGTCAGCAGGCCGTCCAGGGCGATCCGTGGCAGCTCGGCGGCGTCTTCGTGATCCGCCCGGACGGCAAGCTCACGTTCGCGCACCGCAGTCGCGAGGCCGGCGACCATGCGCCCGTCGCGGACGTGCTCGCGGCGCTCGCGCCCGATGCGCCGCCCGTCGAGGAGACCGTCGCCGCGCCGCGGGCCCAGGTCTGGCTCGGCCGGGCGCTCGGCGCGTTGGTCGATCCGTTCATCGTGAACTCCTTCGATCGCACCGGCTTCCGGATCCACGCGCTGCGCTTCGACCCGAACGATCTCGACGTCGATCTCGGCGGTCGCCGCTGTCTCGTGACCGGCGCCAACTCCGGCATCGGCTTCGAGACGGCGCGGGCGCTCGCCGATCTCGGCGCCGAGGTCGTGCTGCTCTGCCGCAACCGCGAGCGCGGCGAGGAAGCGGTCGCGCGCATCCGCGCCGAGACCGGCAACGCGCGCGTCTCGCTCGAAGTGCTCGACGTCTCGAAGCTCGCCGACGTGCGCGCCGTGGGCGCGCGTCTCGCCGCATCCCGCGTCGACGTGCTGGTCCACAACGCGGGCGTGCTGCCCGACGCGCGCACCGAAACCGACGACGGTCTCGAGACCACCTTCGCGACGCACGTCGTCGGCCCGTTCCTGCTGACGAAGCTGCTGCGAAAGCGACTCGAGGAATCGCCCGACGGCCGCGTGATCTGGGTCTCGTCCGGCGGCATGTACACACGCGCGCTGAACCTCACCGATCCCAACTGGAAGAAACGCGCCTACGACGGCGTCGTCGCCTACGCCGAGACCAAGCGCGCGCAGGTGGTGCTCTCGGAACTCTGGGCGCGGGAGCTCGCCGGCACCTCGGTGGTGGTAAACGCGATGCATCCCGGCTGGGCCGACACGCCCGCCGTCGCGTCTTCGCTACCGCTCTTCCACCGCATCACGAAGGCCATCCTCCGGACGCCGGCCGAGGGTGCCGATACGGTGGTGTGGCTCGCCGCGAGTCCAAAGGCGCGTGAGACGGGCCGCTTCTGGTTCGACCGCGAGGCGCGCCGCACGCACTTCGTCCCGTTCACCCGCAACTCGGAGAGGGAGGCACGCGACCTGTGGAAGCTCTGCGAGAAGCGCGCCCGATCGGGCGGCAAAACGCCCGACGCGCGGCGCAGGAAAGTGGCTCGCTGATGCGAGGCTTCGCACTCGTGGTGTTCGCCGCGGTTACGGCACGGGCGCTCGTCGCCACGGCCGACGCGTCGGACGCGCTGCAACGCGCCGCCGCCGCCTGGGATCGCCGCGCCGACGGACGCGTCGCCGAGCGCGCGCGTCCCGAACCGATCGACGAGGCGATCGACGGCTACCGCGCCGCGCTCGCGGCCGAGCCGGATCGGCTCGAAGCACACTGGAAGCTCCAGCGCGCGCTCTGGTTCGCGGGCGACTACGCAACGTCCGATCGCGCAGCGGAACGCGCCCGCTACGAGGAGGCGATCGCCGCCGCCGAGACTGCGAGCGATGTGCTCGCGTCACGCTTCGGCGGGGGCGATGCGCTCGAAAAGGCGAGTCCGGAGACACTGCGCTCGCTGCTTCCGGCCGACGCACGCGAGGACGCCGCGCACTTCTATTTCTGGTATGCGGTGAACCTGGGCGCCTGGGCGCGCAACACGGGTCTGCTCCAGGCCGTTCGCGCGGGGGCCGCGAGTCGCATCCACGAAGCGACACTGCGCTCGATCGCGCTCGATCCCGGCGTCGAGCAGGGCGGCGCGCTCCGCCTGCTCTCGCGGCTGCACGCCGAGCTGCCGCGGGTGCCGTTCCTGTCGGGCTGGGTCGATCACGAGCAGGCGATCCCGCTCGCCGAACGCGTCGTCGCCGAGTACCCGGCGCACCCTGGCAATCCGTTCCTGCTCGGTCTCACGCTGCTCGAGCGAGCGCCGTCGCGGCGCGCGGAAGCGCTGGCGCTGCTCGAAGCAACGGCGACGCTCGAACCGCGCCCCGATCACGTGATCGAGGACGTCTCGATCCAGATCACCGCGCAGGAAGAGCTGGAGAAGGCGCGGCGCGAAGCGAACGCGGGCGAGCCGCCCGCCTGAGCGATCGCGCCTACTTCCCGCCGCCATTCGCGTGACCGAGCGACTTGCCCGGCGCTACGCGATCGCGCACCAGCCCGTTGGCTCTCGCGCTCAGCCGGGAGTTGTCATAGAACCCGGCCTCCAGGGAGACGGCGGAGGCATTGCGTTTCAGGACACGTTGGCGAATCGCTTTCGGATCACGAACCAGCATTCCGCCCTGAGGCGCGCGGCGAGTCCGAGGTCGACCGCCGTCGACCTGCCTCGATGTATTCCTCCAGATCCCGGTCGTCGTACCGCACCGCGTGCCCGAGCTTTACGAACCGGGGTCCGTTGCCCTGCAGACGCCACTTCTGGAGCGTTCGCACGCTTACACCGAGAAGCTCCGACGCATCGCGCTCGGTAACGAGGCGGGACATGGGAACCTAGTTGCGCAAGAGGCATGCCACGCGGGTCGGAACACAAGACGCTGGGAGCGCCACCGCGGGCTACTTAGGACGCTTTCCTGGTGTGCCTTGGCGGAGCGCCCACCGCCAAGGCGTTCTTGGCGTGCAGCGGTCCTGACCGGGCACCTCGCATCACCACTCAGTCTGGGCTTGTGGTTTTGGGCTGCCCACCATGTGCCCACCGAGGTGAATCCTGAGTCTTCATGCTTACGCAGCCAACGCACGTAACATGGCGGAGAGGGAGGGATTCGAACCCCCGGTACCCTTGCGGGTACTCCTGATTTCGAGTCAGGCGCATTCGACCAGGCTCTGCCACCTCTCCGCGTTCGGTCGGATACCCGAAGGACCGGCGAATCTATCGCACGAGGTTCGGAAAGCGAGCTGCAGGCGCGCGAAGATCATTGGCGCAAGCGGAGCGCGCAGCGAGCCGGAGGCGATCGAAGACGATTGGGCCGGGGCGAACCGGGGCAGCCCTTCGTGTTCGCTGAAGTCGGTGTCACCCGGGTCCGTGGACTTGCGCACACTCTCGATCGTGAGCTGCGCGGCGCCGGTCCAGAGCGCGGCCGTGCCCCACCCGATCGCCACCCGCAGGAGCGGGGTTGCAGACCCATCGCAGCGAGGAATGCCGGAGGCCCGCGCTTGCGCCCGCGGCCTGCCAGCCGCGCGATCGAGTGCTAAACCCTGCCGCGATTCGAGCAGGGGACGCATGTCGCGCGAAGATCTGATCCAAGCAACCGGTGCCGTCGAGAAGATTCTCGGCGGGGGCCGATATCAGGTGGGCCTCGACACCGGGCAGACCGTGACCGCGCAGCTCTCGGGTCGCATGCGTCGCTTTCGCATCCGCGTGATTCCGGGCGATCGCGTTCAGGTAGGACTCTCGCCCTACGACCCGACGCACGGCTTCATCACGTTCCGGCTGCGCGAAGGCCAGAGCGGCCCTGATTCCGGTCCGGGTTCGGCTTCGGGTTCGGCGTCGGGTTCGGGTTCCGGTTCGCGGTAGCCACGCGAGGCCCGCTGGCGATGCCGTTCGCGAGTCGCTGGCTGCTGCGGGCGATCCAGGCCGCCGACCGCCGCCAGTTGCGCCGTCTCGCCGCTCTCCACCCCGGGCTTTCGATCGATCCCAGCGCCAGCACCAACTTCGCGCGCGCGCGCATCGTGATGGGTCCCGGCGCGGTGCTGAAGATCGGCGCGAACGTCGCGACCGAGCGCACGCCCGGCGCGCTCACGCTGCTGCTCGGTCCCGGCGCGCACGTCGAGATCGGCGCGCGCACCTGGTTGCGCACCGAGCTCGAACAAATACACATATCGGTGTTCGCCGGAGCGCGGCTCGTGCTCGGTCCCGACTCGTGGTTGAACGGCTGCCACCTCTCGGCGAAGCACGCCTTGCTGTGCGGGCGGCGCACCTGGATCGGCCCCGGTTGCCGACTGATCGACTCCGATCAGCACGACCTCGATGCCGAACACAAGGAGCGCGGCGGCCCGATCACGCTCGGCGATCACGTCTGGATCACTTCCGACGTGACGGTGCTGCGCGGCGTGCGGATCGGCTCGCACGCGGTGATCGGAGCGCGCTCGCTGGTGAACCACGACGTGCCCGACCACGCGCTCGTCCACGGCGTACCGGCGCGCGTGCGCGGCACGGTGGGCGATCGCTCGCAGACGTCTTGACGGCTACCGTCGCGCCATGCCGCGACGCATCGCCCTCTTTGGTCAGGCCGCCTTCGCCAGGGACGTGCTCGTTCGTCTGCTCGACGCGGGCCACGAGATCGTCGCCGTCTACGCGCCGCCGGCGTCCGCGAAACCCGATCCGCTGGCGCAGGAGGCCGAGAAGCGCGGGCTTCGCGCGTTCCGCTACAAGGCGTTCCGCCGCCAGGGCGTGGCGCTGCCCGAGCGCGTCGCCGAGTACCGCGCGCTCGGCGCGGAACTGAACGTGATGCCCTACACGACGGTGATCCTGCCCCCCGAGATCGTGGAGGCGCCGGCGCTCGGCTCGCTGTGCTTCCACCCGTCGCTGCTCCCGCGCTTTCGCGGCGGCGCGGCGATCCCCTGGCAGATCATCCTCGGCGAGCGCGAGACCGGCGTCACGGTGTTCGTGCCCGACGCGGGTGTC
>JAGSPS010000383.1 GCA_018262315.1 Deltaproteobacteria bacterium
TATAGCCGCGGCTCGCGAAGACGCGGGTCGCGGCTTCGAGGATGCGCGCGCGCTTGATGCTGCGCGGACCCGCACCGGCGGACGCGAACTCACGAGTCGGCAGCGGCGTCACGGGGGCGCGCGACATTCGGGAAGCGAACCTCCAGCGATCCAGGATCTTCCGAGCCCGTCGATCCAGCCCGCCGCTTCAGCACGTCGATTCGGGGGAGGGGCAGCGTAGCAAGCAGCCTGCAAGCTCGATCAGGGATCCCGCGGGGCGCCCATGTTTCACCAGGGTCCGCGCAGCGTCAACCCTGCTGATGCTTTCTGGCGACCTAGACACCGTCGGGTACCCTGCGCAGCGTGCGTGCCACCGGCTTCGCCGTCCTGTTCGCGATCTCGCTGCTCTCGAGCGCGAGCGCACGCGCAGTCGCCCCCGACGCCGCCGCCGATCCGGACGTCTCGGGTTGGGCGGGTCGCTACTGCACGCCGACCGGCTGCGCCGGAGTCCCTTCCTCGCCGGCCGCGCAGGCCGCCAGCTTCGGCGCCGTCTCGCTCGCCATCATCCTCCTCGCGCGACGCCGCAGGGCGTAGGTCCGACTCCAGGGCCGCGTGCGCGTCGCCCTCGTGATCGAGCGCTTCGAGCCCCGCGGCGGCGTCGAACGCGTGGCGTGGCAGGTCGCGCCGTGGCGTGGCAGGTCGCGCACGGACTCGCCGGAGCCGGCGACGAGGTCCATGTCGTCGCGCGCAAGGCCAGCGCGTCCGAAGCCGTGCAGCTTCACCTCGTGCGCGTGGCTTCGACCTGGCAGCCGTGGCGCGTCCTGGCGTTCTCGAACGGCGCGGCGCGCGCCGCGCCGCGCGGCGCCTTCGACGTCGTGCACTCCTTCTCGCGCACCCGGCACCAGGACCTGTTCCGCGCCGGGGGCGGAAGCCACGCCGACTCCATGGAACGCCACTACGGAGGACCCGCGGGCCGCGGCTTCGGGCTTGCGTGGCGGCGCTGGTCGCCGCGTCACCGCGTGCTGCTCGCGATCGAACGACAGGTCTTCGCCGACGCGTCACAACTCATCCAGTGCAACTCGCGCATGGTGCAGCGCGAGCTGATGCGCCGCTACGCAATCCCCGACGAGCGATTCGTCCTGCTCTACAACGGCGTCGACCTCGAGCGCTTCCACCCGTCGCGACGGGCGACCGAGGGTGCGCTGCTGCGCACCGAACTCGGCGCCGGGAACGCACCCGTGTGGCTCTTCGTCGGCTCGGGGTTCCGGCGCAAGGGACTCGACACGGCGCTGCGCGCGTTCGCCGCCGCCCGCGGTGACGCCGCGCTCTGGGTGGCAGGCGGCGACGACACGAATGACTGGCGCAGCGCGGCGCGCGCGCTGGGTGTCGCGGCGCGCGTGCGCTGGCTCGGTACGCGGCGAGACGTCGCGGCGCTGTGCGCCGCCGCCGACGCGCTGATCCTTCCCACGCGCTACGACGCCTTCGCGAACGTGTGTCTCGAAGCCGCTGCTGCCGGAATCCCCGTGGTCACCAGCGCGAGCAACGGAGCTGCCGAGATCCTCACTGACGGCGGCATCGTCGTGCGCAACGCCGAGGACGACGCGGGTTTCGCCCGGGCACTCGAGCGGCTCGCGGATCCGGCGGAGCGGGGCGCGCGCGGCATCGCGGCCCGCAGCGTCGCCGAGCAATACGGCTGGCCCCAACACATCAACGCGCTGCGTGCGCTGTACGCGCGGATCGCGCGGCGATGACGAGCCTGCGCTGGACCGAAGGCGACCCGGCGCTGCAGCGTGAGATCGAGCGCCAGCTCGCCGCGGGCGAGGCACAGTGCCTGCACGACAACGCGCGCCGCCTGGTGTTCCGCCTGCACCGCGCGGATGGCGACGTGCTCGTGAAGCAGTTTCGCGTCGGTTCGGGTCGCCACGCGCTGCGCGAGCGCGCGAAGGCGCGGCTCGGGCACGCCCCCGCTGCGCGCGAATGGCGCATGCTCGCGACCATGCACGCCGCCGGCATCCCCGTGCCGGAACCGCTCGCGCTCGGTGCGCTCGCGAACGGCGACCGCTTGCTCGCGCTGCGCTGGATCGACGGCAAGCCGCTCACCGAAGCACTGCACGACGCCCCCGCTGCGCGGCGCGCGCTGCTCGCCGCACTCGCGGCGCTGGTGCGCCGCGTGCACGAGACGGGCGTGGTCCACGGCGACCTGCATGCCGGCAACATCCTCGTCGACACGCGCGGCCCTCTGCTGATCGACTGGCAGCACGCGCGCCCGGCGCGCGCGCCGGGCGATCGCGTCCGCGACCTCGCGCGTCTCGAGTTTTCGCTGGCGCCGCTGGTGTCGCGCGGTCGCCGGCTGCGCGTCCGGCGCGGCGTACTCGGCGTGCCCGCGACGCGAGAGAAGGCGGTGCGCGACACCCTGCTGCGGGCCGGGGCCGCGGCCGATGCGCGCGCGCGGGAACACGCCCGCTCGCGGACCGCGCGCGCCTGCCGTCCCGGTCGACTCGCCGCCGCGTTCGACAAGGAGGGGGAACGCGGCCTGCGGCTGCGCGAACTCGCTGGCGAAGCGCTCGCCGCGATCTGCGCCGCCCATCGCGCCGCGCTGGCCGCACGCGACGCGCGCGTCTGCAAGAGCGACGCGCGCTCCTCGGTGACGGCAATCGAAGTTGCGGGGCAGCGGGTCTTCGTGAAGGAGACGCCCTTCCGCGGCGTCGCGCGCGCGCTGGCGGATGTGTGGCGCGGATCGGCGGGCTTTCGCGCCTGGCGAGCGGGACATGGGCTTCGCGCGCGTCGCATCGGAGCCGCACTCCCGCTCGCGTTCGGCGAGCGCCGTGTGCTCGGCGTGCCCGTCGCTTCCTGGGTGGTGCTCGAAGATCTGCGACCCGCCACGTCGGCGGCATTCGCGCTCGAAGCAGGCGCCGCCGCTGCGGAGGAAGTCCTCGATGCACTCGCGCACTTCGCGATCGCGCTACACCGCGTGGGTGTCGACCACGGCGACTTGAAGGCCACGCACGTGCTGTTGCGGCGCGCGGCGAGCGGTCTCGAGCCCCACCTCATCGACCTCGAAGGCGTGCGCTTCCGGGTTCGACTGGGCGCGGCGCGACGCCTGCATGCGCTCGCCGAGTTGAATGCGTCCCTCCCGGACGCCTATCCCGCGCCGCTGCGATGCCGCGCCTTCCGGCGTTACGCCGCGGCGCTTCCCTTCCGCGGCGGCTGGCAGCCCGCGCTCGCGCGCGTCGTGCGCGCGAGCCTCGCGCGCCAGCACCGCTGGACGGGAGCGGGATGCGAAGCGGCTGACTAACCCTTCTCCACCACGAGCCACTGGAAGTAGCTCGACGAGCCGGGGATCTTGCCGCCGTGGCCACCCGCGAAGCGCAGCGCAGCGCCGGCTTCGGACGTCGCGATGATCTCGCGGAAGGCGTCGATCTTGCGGCCGGGGTCGTCGGGGTTGTTGCCGTGGAAGACGATCTCGACGCGCTGCTTCTGCGCGGCCATCACGTTCAACACCAGCGTCGCCAGCGTGAAGAGCTTGCCGATCCCCTCGACCGCTTCGACGGCGAAA
>JAGSPS010000140.1 GCA_018262315.1 Deltaproteobacteria bacterium
CGGGCGGGGGACTCGGCCGAAACAATCCGCAGGCGGCCATCAGACTCGCGCTGCGAAGCCACCGATGCCCGTCCGCCGAGGACGTTTCGGACGAGTCCCCCGCCCGCGCGCCTCACGCCTCGGCTTCGCCCGCCTGCGGCTCGCTGCGCGCCCGCTCAGCAGCGTCCGACGGAGTCGTAGCGGAAGCCGGCTTTGCGCATCGCCGCCGGGTCGTAGACGTTGCGCAGGTCCACCACCACCGGCTCGCGCAGCAGGGTCCGCACGCGTTCGAGATCGAGCATGCGGAACTGGTTCCACTCGGTCATCAGCACCAGCGCGTCGGCGTTCTCGCAGGCCTCGTACTCGTTCTTGCAGAGCGTGACGTCGGGCAGCTCGCGCGCCGCGTTCGTCATCGCGACCGGGTCGAAGGCGCGGATCGTGGCGCCGCGCTGCTGGAGCTTCTGCAGGATGTCGACCGAGGGCGCGTCGCGCATGTCGTCGGTCTCGGGCTTGAAGGAGAGCCCGAGCACCGCGACCGCCTTGCCGCGCGCGTCGCCGCCGAGCGCGCGCGTGATCTTCTCCACCATGCGATCGCGCTGGCGCTCGTTCACGCGGATCACCGCCTCGACGATCTCGAGCCGCTGGCCCGCCTGGCGCGCGAAGGTCGCGGCCGAGCGCGTGTCCTTGGGAAAACACGAGCCCCCGAAGCCGGGCCCCGGGTGCAGGAACTTGGAACCGATCCGGCGGTCGAGACCGATGCCGCGCGCAATCGCGTGCACGTCGCCACCGATCTCCTCGCACAGGTTCGCCATCTCGTTGATGAACGAGATCTTGACCGCGAGAAACGAGTTGGCCGCGTACTTGATCAGCTCCGCGGTCGCGATGTTGGTGATGACGAAGGGCGTCTCGATCAGGTAGAGCGGCCGGTAGAGATCCCTCAGGATCGCGATCGCCTCGCCGTCGTCGGCGCCGATCACCACGCGATCGGGGCGCATGAAGTCGCCGATCGCGGCGCCTTCGCGCAGGAACTCCGGGTTCGATCCGACGCTGAAGCGATGGCTCGTTCCCGCAGTGGCCTGCTCCTCGTCGATCCACTTCTTCACCTGATACGAGGTGCCGACCGGCACGGTGCTCTTGGTGACCACGACCTTGTAGCCGTCCATGTTGCGCCCGATCTCGCGCGCGACGGCTTCGATGGCCGTGAGGTCGGTGGTGCCATCGGTCTTGGTGGGCGTCTGGACGGCGATGAACACCACCAGCGCCGATTGCACCGCGGCGGCGGTATCCGTCGTGAACGAGAGCCGTCGCTCGCGCAGGTTGCGCGCGACGATCGCGTCGAGGCCCGGCTCGTAGATCGGGATCTCGCCGCGTTCGAGCGCGGCGATCTTGTCGGTGTCCTTGTCCGCGCACACCACCTGCACGCCGAACTCGGCGAAGCAGGCGCCCGTGACGAGGCCGACATAGCCCGTCCCGATGATGCAAACGTTCATGTCCTCATGACCTCCGCAGACTGCCGAAGGAAACACCGCTCCGGTGCAGGGTCACGGAGTTGCCGATCCGCGCAGACTCTCGACGGTGTGGCGCAGCCCCTCTGCGAGCGACACCGTGGGCTCGAAGCCGAGGAGGGTACGCGCCCGCCCGAGGTCAGCCAAGGAGTGGCGCACGTCGCCGACACGGCCGGGACCGTGGATCGGCGCGACCTTCGAGCCGGTGATCTGCTGGAGCGCCGCCAGCAACTCGTTCAGGCTGATGCGGCGACCGCCGGCCACGTTGATCACCTGGCCCACCGCAGCTGGCGCGTCGGCGGCGAGCAGGTTGGCGCGCACGGTGTCCGTAACGAAGGTGAAGTCGCGACTCTGTTCGCCGTCGCCGTGGATCTGCGCGGGCTCGCCGCGCAGACACGCGGTCGCGAAGCGCGGCACCACCGCGGCGTACTCGCTCTTGGGATCCTGGCGCGGCCCGAACACGTTGAAGTAGCGCAGCGCGACCGTCTCGAGCCCGTACAGTTCGTGGTAGAGCCGGCAATACACCTCGCCTGCGTACTTTTGAAGCGCGTACGGCGAGCGCGGATTGGGCGGCATCGTTTCGATCTTGGGCAGCTCTTCGGTGTCGCCGTAGGCGGAGGACGAAGCCGCGCACACGACGCGCCGCACGCCGGCCTGGCGCGCGCACTCGAGCACGTTGAGCGTGCCATCGATGTTCGCCCGGTTGGTGCGGACCGGCTCTGCGACGCTGCGCGGCACCGACGGGATCGCGCCCTCGTGGAAGACCACGTCGGCGCCGTCGCAAGCGCGCGCGGCCGTCGCCGGGTCGGCGAGGTCGCCGCGGATCAGCTCGATCTTGCCCCCGGCCAGCGAAAGATTCTGCTCGCGCCCGCTCGAGAAGTCGTCGAGCACGCGCACCGAGAAGCCCGCGGCCAGCAATGCGTCGGTCAGGTGACTGCCGATGAAACCGGCGCCGCCCGTCACCAGCGCCAGGCGCCCGTTCGATCGCGTCATGCGCGCCTCTCGTCTTTCAGCCAGGTGACGAAGCGGGCGACGCCCTCCTCGAGTGTGACGGAAGGCGCGTAACCGAGCGCGGCGCGCGCTGCGGAGGTGTCCGACCAGGTGCGCAACACGTCGCCGGTCTGCCGCGGCAGCCACTCGATGCGCGCCTTGCGCCCGAGCGCCCGCTCGAGCGTTTCGATCACCTGCTGCACCGACACCGTGCGGCCGGCGCCGAAGTTCAGGATCGCGAACCCGAGGTCGGTGTCGATCGCGCGCACCAGGCCGCCGACCAGATCTTCGACGAACGTGAAGTCGCGCACCGCAGAACCGTCCCCGAAGACGGGCAGCGCCTCGTCGCGCAGGATCTTCTCCGCGAACTTGCGAATCGCGAGGTCGGGGCGCTGGCGCGGTCCATAGGCGGTGAAGATGCGCGCGCAGGTGATCGCCGTGCCGTGCGCGTAGTGGAAGCTCGAGAGCAGCAGCTCGCCGGCGCGCTTGGTGGCGGCGTACGGCGAGATCGGGCGCTCGACGGGATCGGTCTCGCGGAACGGCCCGCCCTCGCGTTCGCCGTACACCGACGACGACGAGGCGAAGACCAGCTGCGGCACTTCGGCGCGCACCATCGCCTGCGCCACCGCCGCGGTGCCGCGCACGTTCACGTCGGCGTACGCGACCGGCCGCTCGAGGCTCGGCCGCACGCCCGCGAGCGCGGCGAGGTGCACGACGGCGCCGATGGGCGCGCCGGCGAAGGCGCGCGCGAGCGCGTCCTCGTCGCGGATGTCGGCCTCGACGAGCCGGAACGACGCGTGGCGCAAAGCGCTCGCCAGGTTCGCGCGCTTGGCGGCTTCGGCGTAGAACGGGTCGAAGCAGTCGAGGCCGATCACCTCGCGCCCTTCGGCGAGCAGGCGGTCGACGAGCGTCGAGCCGATGAAGCCGGCGGCTCCCGTCACCAGCACACGATCGGGACGGCTCATCGGGCGCCCGGCCCCCCGACCCGGCGTCCCGAGCTTCGCTCCTGCGCCTCGATGTCGGCCTCGACCATGATGCGCACCAGTTCGACGAACGAGGTGCGCGCCTCCCAGCCGAGTTCGCGCTTGGCCCGGCTCGGATCGGCGAGCAGCGTGTCCACTTCGGCCGGCCGCAGGCGGCTCGGGTCCTGGCGCACGAAGTCCGCGGGATCGAGGCCGACGTGCGCGAACGCCTCCGCGATGAATTCGCGCACCGAGTGCGCCGTGCCGGTCCCGATCACGTAGTCGACGGGCTTCTCGGTCTGCAGCATCCGCCAGATCACGTCGACGTATTCGCGCGCGTAGCCCCAGTCGCGGTGGGCGTCCTGATTGCCGATCGGCAGCGTGTCCGCGAGCCCGAGCTTGATGCGCGCCACCGCCTCCGAAACGTGGCGCGACACGAACTCGCGACCGCGGCGCGGCGACTCGTGGTTGAAGAGGATTCCCGAGACGGCGTGCAAGCCGAAGCTCTCGCGGTAGTTCACGGTGATCCAGTGGCCGAACAGCTTGGCCACTGCGTAGGGGCTGCGCGGGTAGAACGGCGTGCTCTCGCGCTGCGGCACTTCCTGCACCTTGCCGAACATCTCGGAACTCGATGCCTGGTAGAAGCGGATCTCGGGATCGACGATGCGCACCGCTTCGAGCAGCCGCGTGACGCCGAGCGCGGTGAACTCACCCGTCAGCGACGGCTGCGCCCACGAGGTGGGCACGAACGACTGCGCCGCGAGGTTGTAGAGCTCGTGGGGCCGCACGCTGCGCAACAGGTTCAGCAGCGAACTCGGATCGAGCAGATCGCCCTGGTGGAGCCGGATGCGGTCGCCGAGGTGGGCGATGCGCTCGTAGTTGTCGCTACTCGAGCGGCGCACCATGCCGTGGACTTCGTAGCCTCTCTCGAGCAGCAGCTCGGCGAGGTACGAACCGTCCTGTCCGGTGACGCCCGTCACGAGGGCGCGGCGCGCGCTCATCGGCCCTTCTCCCCGGCGTTGCGGGCAGGCGTTTCGCCGACCTCGAAGAATCCCAGGTTGCGCAACAAGCGCAGCGTCAGCAGGACCACCAGGCCGAGAAAGATCAGCGCCGCCGTACCCTCGAGATTGGTGAAGGAGACTGCGATCACGCAGAAACACGCGGTCAGGAACCAGATCGAGAGCACCGCCGAGCGCTGCGATCCTTCGGCGTCCAGCAGGCGGTGGTGGATGTGCTGCCGGTCGGGCGACAGGATCGACTTGTGCCGCCGCAGCCGGCGGTAGATCGAGAGCGCCGTGTCCATCAGCGGCACGGCGAGCGCGAGCAGCGGCACCACGAAGGTGAGGAGCGACAGCTTCCGGTAGCTCTCGAGCGCGAGCAGCGAGAGGTTGAAGCCGATGAACAGCGCGCCGGTGTCGCCGAGGAAGATGCGCGCGGGCGGAAAGTTGTAGGGCAGGAAGCCGAGCATGGCGCCGAGGAAGGCGAGCCCCATGAACACGCCCACGGCCTGGTCCGCCTGGAACGCGAGGAATGTGAGCGTCGCGCCGATGATGCAGCCGATGCCCGCGGCCAGACCGTCGAGGCCGTCCATCAGGTTCATGGCATTGGTGATGCCCACGATCCAGATCCCGGTGACGATCCACACCACAGGCTCCGGGAAGTTCCAGACCTTCAGCGAGAACGGGTCGGTCAGGTGATCGACGCGGAAGCCGTAGAAGATGGCGACGGCGGCGGCCACGACCTGGAAGGGCAACTTGGAGCGCGCCGAAAGTGGCTTGCGGTCGTCGATCAAACCGATCGCGAGCAGGATCAGCGAGCCGAGCAGTTGGCCCTCGATGTGACCGCGATATGCGTACTTGCCGCCGGTCAGGATCATCGCCACGGCGAGACCGACGAAGAATCCCAGGGCGACCGCGATGCCACCGAGAAGCGGGATGCCGGCGCGACGGTTGACCTTGCGCTCATCGGGGCGGTCGACCACGCCGAGCGCACAAGCCGTTCGCGCAGCGATCGGCGTCGCCGCGGCGGAAACCACGGCGGCGATCGCGAACGGCGCCAGCAACTCGAGCGCGTTCAAGGACTCATCTCCTCGGGCGGCACTCAGTAGCCGTAGCGATGCGGCTTCACATCGGTCCCATTGAGCACCACGCCCAGGATGCGCCGCCGGTCCAGCACGTCGAGCGCCGCGGCCACGTCGTCCTGAGGCGTCTCGTCGGCGCGCACCACGAGCACGATCCCGTCGACCAGCTCACACATCGTCTTCGCGTCCGGCATCGCGAGCGTCGGCGGCAGATCGAAGATGACCTGGTCGTAACTGCGCGCAAGTTCTTCCACGAGGGCGCGCATGCGGTCCGAACCGAGCAGCTCGGAGGGATTCGACGGAGTCCTGCGCACCGGCAGAACGGCGAGCGAGGTGCCCTCCACCTGGATCACCGCGCGATCGAGCGGGACTTCGTCCGCGAGCACCTCGGCGAGACCACACTCGGGACGCAGCCCGAGAGCGACATGCACCTTGGGGCGGCGCAGGTCGCAGTCCACCAGCAGCACCCGCCGGCCGACGCTCATCGCGGTGACGAGCGCGAGATTCAGCGCCGCGGTGGTCTTGCCCTCGCCCGGCATCGCGCTGGTCACCGCGATCGTGCGCATCGGCCGTTCGGCGGCGAGCGCCTCGAGCCGCGCGCGCAGCGAGCGGAACTGCTCGGCGACGAACGAGTCGGGCTGCAGCAGTGCGATGCGGCGCTTGTTGAATGAATTGGCGTCGTCCACTTCGACGGGTGCGCGCAGCTCGCCCAACCAGTTGCGCAGCCGTGCGAAACGCCCGCCGCGTGCGCGGCTCGCTCCGGACTGGGACGTTGCAGACGGCGCCGCGAGGCCCGGAACGGGCGCGCCGCGGCGACCGCGTTCCGTTTCGGCGCGTTGCAGGGCTTCGTAGACCTTACCCATCGCTCACTCTCCGCTTCCGCCGCGTCAGCGGAAGATGCTGCGCAGCCTGCTCCGCCAGCGCCCCTTGGAGGGTGCGGCCGCGGCTGCGTTCGAATTGCCGTTGCTTTCGTCGCGCGCCCCGAGGCACAGATCGCGCGCGACTTCGTCGACATCGCCCGCATCGACGGTCGCCTGTCCGCGCGAGTAGCAGAGCAGCAGGGCGCCATCGCACACGGCGTTGATCAGACGCGGGATCCCCTCCGTCACGTGATGCAGGCGCCGGAGCGCGCCGCGCTTGAAGACACCCTTGCCCGTGTAGCCCGCAAGGCGCATCCGTTCCTGCACGTAGTGTTCCGTCTCGTCGGCGTCGAAGGGGCGCAGCCGGAAGCGCAGCACGATGCGCTGGCGCAGCTGTCGCAGTTCCTTCTGCTGCAGCATCTCCTCCAGCTCCGGCTGTCCCACCAGCATGATCTGGAGCAGCTTCGAGGTGGGCGTCTCCAGGTTCGAGAGCAGGCGGATCTCCTCGAGCATCTCGGCCGAAAGCTTCTGTGCCTCGTCCACGATCAGCAGCGTGGGATGATCGCGCTCGAGGCGGTCGATCAGGAACTTGTTGAACGCGATCAGGTACTCGGCTTTCGTCGTGCACGGCACCTGGATGTCGAACTCGTCGAAGAGCACGCGGAAGAAGTCGAGCGGTCCGAGAAGCGGGTTGAAGACGAAAGCCGCCGCGGTCTTCGGGTCGAGCCGCGAGAGCAGCGCGTGCAACAGCGTCGTCTTGCCCGTCCCAACTTCGCCGGTGAGCATGACGAAGCCCTTGCGGGCCCGAACGCCGTAGACCAGCGTCGCCAGCCCTTCTTGATGCGAGTCGCCGAGATAGAGGAACGCCGGGTCGGGCGTCATCTCGAAGGGCGCGCGCAGCAGGCCGAAGTGCTGGAGGTACATGGCGTCACGCCGGCTTCAGCCGGCCTCGCCGGCCGGTGCGGCGGGCGGGGCGGCGGCCGGGGCGGCGGGCGGGGCGGCGGGCGGGGCGGCGGCCGGTGCTGCGGCCGGCGCAGTCACGGCCGGCGGCGGCGGAGCCGGCGCCGTCTGCTCGCTCTTGCTGCGAAACAGGTTGGGCTTGTTGACGTACACATAACCGGCGAGAGCGCCGGTCAGCACGAAACCCGCGACGGCGGCGGCCGCAACGGCTTCACGCACGTTGCGGCGCCGTATCCGCATGCGGTCGGCGTCGAGCAGGATCGCCGGGATCGACGCCAGGACAGGCAGTCGCAGCGCCACCTGGAGCGCGCGCGGGTCGTGGTACGAAGAGTCCATCATTTCGAGCAGCAGCGCGAGGCCGGCGCCCGCGGCGATTCCGAGCAGCAGGCCCAACACGAGGATGAGCGGCCGGTTCGGCGACGTCGGCTCCGGCGGCGGATAGGCGGGCTCCAGTACGCGGAACTGCTCGCCCTTCTGGCGCCGCTCCATGTTCGCCGCGACGCCCGCTTCGAGGCGCTTGTTGCTGTACTCGTGGGCACTGGCCGAGAGGTTCTTGTACTCGCGCTCGAGTGCGTCGAGCTGCTCGGC
>JAGSPS010000384.1 GCA_018262315.1 Deltaproteobacteria bacterium
CACGTCGTCGCCCGACTCGGGACCCAGGTAGAGCAGCGAAAGGCCCTCCGCACGCAACTGCGCGAGTTCGGTGTCGGTCTTCTCCAGCACGTTGCGCGCCGTCGCGTAGCACGAGACGCGGCGCAGCCGCGGCAGCAGCGCGCGGGCGGCGGCGAGGATCGGCAGCCAGTGGTCCATCGGCAGCACCAGCGCGTCGCCGTCGGCGACGAAGAGCGTCTCGATGCGGTCGCCGGCGACCGCCGCCGCCTCGCGCAGGTCCGCGAGCGTCTCGACGAGATCGCGCACGCGGAAGCGCTTGTCGCGATACATGTCGCAGTACGTGCAGTGATTGTGCGAGCAGCCGACGGTGGCCTGCAGGATGTAGCTGTGCGCTTCGGACGGCGGTCGGAAGATGCGGCCTTCGTAGTGCATCGCTCGACCTACGAGCGCCGTCGCGCGGGCTTCGCGTGCAACAGCGGCACGAGGTGTCGCCCGGTGTGCGACGCGCGCACGCGCGCCACCTGCTCGGGCGTTCCCTGCGCGACGACGTGGCCGCCGAGCGGCCCACCTTCGCCCAGGTCGATCACCCAGTCGGCGCTCTTCACGACGTCGAGGTTGTGCTCGATCACGATGACGGTGTTGCCTGCATCGACGAGACGTTGCAACACCTCCAGCAGCTTGCGCACGTCGTCGAAGTGGAGCCCCGTAGTCGGCTCGTCGAGGATGTAGAGCGTCCGGCCGGTGCCGCGCCGCGACAGCTCGCGCGCCAGCTTGATGCGCTGCGCCTCGCCGCCCGAGAGCGTCGGCGACGGCTGGCCGAGGTGCAGGTAGTCGAGGCCCACGTCGGCGAGCAGCGCGAGCGGCTGGCGCACGTGCGGGTGCGCGGCGAAGAGCTCGAGTGCCTCGCGCACCGTGAGGTCGAGCACGTCCGCGATCGACTTCTCCCTGTAGCGGACCGCGAGCGTCGCCTCGTTGAAGCGCCGGCCCATGCACTCCTCGCAGTGTACGTACACGTCCGGCAGGAAGTGCATCTCGATCTGCTTCATGCCGTCGCCCTGGCAGGCTTCGCAGCGGCCGCCCTTCACGTTGAACGAGAAGCGGCCGGGCTTGTATCCCTGCACGCGCGCGTCGGGGAGTTGCGCGAAGAACGAGCGGATCGCGTCGAAGACCTTGATGTAGGTGACCGGGTTGCTGCGCGGCGTGCGGCCGATCGGGCGCTGATCGATCGCGATCACCTTGTCGAGCTGCGCGATGCCTTCGATCGCGCGATGCCGGCCGGCGCGCTGCGACGACGCGTGGAAGCGGCGCGCGAGCGCCGGGTGGAGCACGTCGTTCACGAGCGTCGACTTGCCGGCGCCCGAGACGCCCGTCACGGCGACCAGGACGCCGAGCGGGAACTCGACGTCGAGGTCGCACAGGTTGTTCTCGCTGGCACCCAGCACCTTGAGCGCGCCGCTCGCTTTGCGGCGCTCCGACGGCACCTCGATGCGCGCGCGACCGGAGAGGTACGCGCCGGTCAGCGACTTCGGGTTCTTCGCCAGCGACGCCGGTGTGCCCGCGTGCACGATGCGGCCGCCCTGGACACCCGCGCCCGGGCCGAAGTCGATCACCCAGTCGGCGCTGCGGATCGTCTCTTCGTCGTGTTCGACCACGTCGACGCTGTTCCCGATGTCGCGCAGGTGGAGCAGCGTCTCGAGCAGGCGCTGGTTGTCGCGCGCATGCAGCCCGATCGAGGGCTCGTCGAGGATGTAGATGACGCCGGTGAGTTCCGAGCCGACCTGCGATGCGAGTCGGATGCGCTGCGACTCGCCGCCCGACAGCGACGGACCCGCGCGGTCGAGCGAGAGGTAGCCGAGTCCCACCGCGGTCAGGAAATCGAGGCGCCCGCGGATTTCCTTCAGCAGCTCGACGGCGATCTTCTGGGCCGCGCCTTCGAGACGGAGGTCGGCGAAGAACGCGCGCGCATCATCGATGGTGAGCGCCGAGATTTCGACGATGGTGCGGTTCGCGACGCGCACGGCCGCGCTCTCGACGCGCAGCCGTGTGCCGCGGCAGGTGGAGCAAGCGCTGTCGGCGAGGAACTGCGCGTACCAGCGCTTCGCGCTCTCGGAGGTGCTCTCGCGAAAGCGGCGCATCAGGCGCGGCAGGACGCCCTCCCAGTCCATCACGAAGGTCGCCTCGCCGCCCTTCTTGCCGGCCCACTTCACCTTGAACTTGCGCTCGCCCGCACCGTGCAGCACCAGATCGCGCTGGCGCTTGCCGAGTTGGTTCCACGGCACGTCGAAGGGAACCCCGAGCTGCACCAGGATCTGGGTGCGCAGCCCCGACCAGCTCGTCTTCTCCGAGATCTCCTTGCCCCACGACTTGACGGCGCCCTCGTCGATCGTGAGCGACTCGTCGGGCACCACCAGCGCGGGATCGATCTCGACGCGCACGCCGAGGCCGTTGCAGTCGACGCACATGCCCTGCGGGCTGTTGAAGGAGAACGCCTGTGGAGTGAGTTCCGGGAACGACAGGTTGCAGGCCGCGCACGCCATCCGCTCCGAGTAGACGCGATCGCTGCCGTCGCGGTGGGCGATCAGCGTGCCGCCGCCCTTGCGCAGCGCCTGTTCGACCGAACCCGTGACGCGCGCGCGCTGGCCCGATCCGACCACGATCCGGTCGACGACCACCTCGACGTGGTGCTTCTTGCGCTTGTCGAGCGCGTCCAGCCCCTCGCTCTCGACGATCTCGCCGTCTACGCGCAGCCGCACGAAGCCGGCCTGGCGCAGCTCCGCGATCAGCTCGCGGTGTTCGCCCTTGCGGTTCACCAGCACCGGGGCGAGCAGCACGACGCGCGTTCCGCTCGGCGCCGCGAGGATTTCCTTCGCGATCTGTTCCGCCGTCTGCGCATGGACGGGCTTGCCACAGCGATGGCAGTGCTGCACGCCGACGCGCGCGAAGAGCACGCGCAGGTAGTCGGCGATCTCGGTGATGGTGCCGACGGTGGAGCGCGGGTTGGTGCCGGTGGTCTTCTGCTCGATCGAGATGGTCGGCGAGAGGCCGCGGATCGAGTCGTATTTCGGCTTCTCCATCTGGCCGAGGAACTGGCGGGCATAGGCGGACAGCGACTCGACGTAGCGGCGCTGTCCCTCGGCGTAGAGCGTGTCGAAGGCGAGCGAGGACTTGCCGGAACCCGAGACGCCCGTCAGCACCACGAGGCGCTTCTTGGGGATGCGCACGTCGACGCCGCGCAGGTTGTGTTCGCGGGCGCCGCGGATCTGGATGTGGTCGAGTTCCATGCGGCCTGCGAGAGTAGCCGCGGAGATCGCCATTGCCGCGTATCATCGGGTCCATGAGAACCAGGTTCGGGTTGGCTCTGGCGCTGGTGGTCGCGACCTCGGTTGGAGCCAGCATGTCTACATTCGAATCG
>JAGSPS010000385.1 GCA_018262315.1 Deltaproteobacteria bacterium
CCGGACGTCGGTCGAGAACTCGCCGGTCGTCAGGTTCGCGAACACGACGTCCTCGATGTTCGCGAAGCTGACGCCCTGGAGCAGCGCGACGATGTCGCCGGGGTTTCGCACGGGCGTGTAGGTTCCGAGCGAGACGCGCGACATCTCGATCAGGGCCTGGGGCAGACCGAGCGCCATCGGTCCGAGCGCATAGGTGTTGATGGTGATCCCAGCGGTCTTCGCGAGGCTGGCCGCGTTGATGGACGCCTCGATGTCGCCGGGATCGCTCGTGTCGCCGCGGCCGATCGGAAACGACGGCGAACCGTCGGTGAGGAACAGCATCACCTTCTTGGCGTTGGCGCGCGGCTGGCTGCGCGCGCCCGGCAGGCCGGAGAGTTCACTCACCGCGAGCCGCGCCCCGGCCGCGAAGTTGGTGGCGCCGTGCGAACCGCGCGCCAGCACGCCCTCGACGGCCGCCAGCACCTGCCCGACGTCGTTGGTGAGCGGCACCTCGAGCCAGGCGTCCTGCTGGTGCAACGAGCGGCGCTGGTTCGTCGTCGGGTCGACCTCGCCGGCGAAGGTGACCAGGCCGACGTGCACGCGCCGCGGATCGAGGCCCTTCACCAGCGCGCGCGCCGCCTGCGCCTCGGCGTGCAGGATCGAGTCGTCGGGGTCCGTCGACCGCATGCCCTCGGGAAACGCGCCCGGCGGGAGCAGCTCGAGAGCGGGATCGACGCCGATCTCGCCGTCGCCATCCACATCCGCGCCGCTCGGACTCTCGGTCGAGCCCGAGACGTCGATCACGACCATCACATCGAACTCGGAGGGCTGTTCCCCCTTGGCGACCGCGGTGCCACGGATCGGCGCCTGGTCGACGCGATTCTCGACGCGCTCGCCGGGGCGCGGCGATTCGATCACCACCCGTACCGGCTCGCCGCCGGGATCGGCCGCCGAGGACGGCGCTGCGACGCTCAGGGCGGCGAGTGAAAGGAGGAGAAAGATCGAAGTTCGCGGCTTCATGGAGCGATGGATTCTCGGCGTCCCGTGTTTCCGGAGCGGGCGCAATAGGAGCACCCAACCCTGCAGATTACCCGTTCCCGCGGCGCTTTCGCGGCCGCCCCCCAGGTCGCAGTCGCAGCGGCCGGACCGTCGGGCCTTCACACGCCCGCGTGGTTTCGCTGCCACCTATTCGGTTCCCGGGCCACTTTCCATCTCGAGAAGAGCAGCCCCACTCCTGGCGGGGCTCTCCGAAAAGGGGGAAGGCAGGGTCTCTCGAAGACCCTGCCTTCTGCCTTTTTCGTCCGGACCCCACCCGTCCCTCACCCCGTTTTTCGTGAACCCTCGGTCCCACGAGGAGTCGCCATGGCACGCGTGCTCGGCGCGGTGCTGTCGGGCATCGACGGAGTGCCCGTCGAGGTCGAGGTCCGCATCCACGCGCAACTGCCGCGCGTCGATATCGTGGGGTTGCCCGAAGCGGCCGTGCGAGAGAGTGCAGCGCGCGTGCGAGCCGCAATCGCGGCTGCTGGCCATCATTTTCCGGAGCGCCGCGTCATCGTGAACCTCGCGCCCGCCTCGGTGCGCAAGAGCGGCGCGGGGCTCGACCTGCCGATCGCCATCGGCATTCTCGCCGCGGCTTCCGCGATCGACGGCGAGCGACTCGCTGGCCTGGGCCTCGTCGGTGAGCTGGCACTCGACGGTCGCGTGCGGCACGTGCGCGGCGCCCTCTCGCTGGCGATCGCGCTGCGCGACCACGGCTGTACGCGCGTCATCGTGCCGCGCGCGAACGCGACCGAAGCCGCGCTCACCCCGCGCGTCGAGATCCTCGCAGCCGACGACCTGCCCGCCATCCTTCGTTACCTGGCGACCGGCGCCGGGCTCGAGACCGAGCCGCTTCCCGAAGTTCCGATCGCCGCGCCCACCGGCGTTCCCGACCTCGCCGACGTGCGGGGCCAGGCGCGCGCCAAGCGCGCACTCGAGGTCGCCGCAGCCGGCGGCCATGGGCTGGTCTTCGTCGGGCCACCCGGCTCCGGCAAGACGATGCTCGCGCGGCGCCTTCCGGGTCTGCTGCCGCCGCTCGACTTCGAGGAAGCCCTCGAAGTGACGCGCATCCACGGCGCCGCGGGCCGGCTGGCGGCGGAAGCGCCGATGCTGCGCTCGCGCCCGTTTCGCGCTCCGCATCATTCGGCGAGCCGCGCGGGCCTGCTCGGCGGTGGCTCGCCCGCGCGACCGGGCGAGACGTCGCTCGCGCACCGCGGCGTGCTCTTCCTCGACGAATTGCCCGAGTTCGACCGCGGCACGCTCGAAGCACTGCGACAGGTGCTCGAGGAGCGCCGCGTGGTCGTCGCGCGCGCCGGCGGAACCTTCGTATTCCCGGCCGACTTCCAACTCGTCGCGGCCGCAAACCCCTGTCCTTGCGGCTGGCGTTTGAGTCGCTGGCGCGATTGCACCTGCACCGATGTCGCGGTCACGCGTTACGGCGCGCGCGTCTCGGGGCCGCTGCTCGATCGCATCGATCTACACCTTACGGTGCCTGCCGTCGCATGGCGTGATCTCGCCGACGTGCGCGCACCGGGCGAATCGAGTGACACCGTTCGGAGCCGCGTGATCGACGCGCGTGATCGCCAGCGCAAGCACCTCGACACGTTCGGCGTGCGCACGAATGCCGAGATCCCGGACGCGGTACTCGATGAGGTCGTCTCTGCAAGTGCCGAAGCGCGCGCGCTGCTCGGTCGCGCGGTCGACAAGCTGCGCCTCTCGGCGCGCGGTGCGCGCCGCCTACTGCGTGTTGCGCGGACGATCGCAGATCTCGCTGGCGAGCGACGCATAGAGGTGTCAGTGATGGCGGAGGCACTAGGATATCGGCGCGACGAGGCGCGGTGACGCGAACTACGAACGCGGAGCTGTCCGCTCTGCGCGAATCGCCGTGTCCCGCTGCGAGGGCGCCGGCCGGGTGGGCG
>JAGSPS010000386.1 GCA_018262315.1 Deltaproteobacteria bacterium
AAGTCGATCGCGCGCAGTCCGCCCTCGCGCTTGTGGAAGTACCACGCCAGCATCATCGGCAGGCCGAGCTTCATGATCTCGGAGGGCTGGATGCGGCCGACGCCGATGTCGAGCCAGCGCGTGGCTCCCTTCACGGTGACGCCCTTCAGCTCGGTGGCGACCAGCAGCACCACGCCGACGACGTACACGGGCACCGCGAGCCGCATCAGCAGCTGCGGCGACACGTTGGCGGCGACGAACAGCACGGCGAACGCGACCGCGAAGTTGCGCGCCTGGTCGGTGACGCGCCAGGGGAAGTCGTTGCCGGCCGAGTAGAGCGTGACGAGGCCGATCACCGCGAGGCTGCCGACGAGGGCCAGCAGCGCGGGATCGAACACGCTGACGTACGGCCGCAGGACCCGGCCGACGCGACCAAGGACGGCGCCGGCGCTCACTGCGCCGCCTTCGCCTTCGCCGCCGGCGAGGCGGCGCCCGGGGTCTCCTCGTCCGGGCCTTCCCTGGCCGGCGCGTCGGGCACCTTGCCGAGCAGGTAGTAATCGAGCACCTGGCGGGCGATCGGCGCCGCCGCGCGCGCGCCGAAGCCGCCGTTCTCGACCAGGATCGCCATCGCGATCTTCGGCTCGTCGGCGGGCGCGAACGCGATGAACAGCGAGTGGTCGCGATGCCGCTCCGCCACGCGCGACTCGTGGTACTTCTCGCCCTGCTTGATGCCGACCACCTGCGCCGTGCCCGTCTTGCCCGCAACCCGGTACGGCACGCCCTGGAAGGCGCTGCGCCCCGTGCCGCTGATGTTGACGTCGACCATCGCGTCGCGCACGAACTTCATGTGCTCGGGCTTGACCGGGATCTGGTAGCTCTTGTCCCGCACCGTCAGCCGCTGCTCGCCGGTGCGCGGGTCCTCGATCGCCTTCACCAGGTGCGGCTTCATCACGACCCCGTTGTTCGCGAGGTTCGCCGTCGCGTGCGCGAGTTGCAGCAGCGTGAACGAGTTGTAGCCCTGGCCGATGCCGACCGAGATCGTCTCGCCCGGGTACCACTTCTGCTTGAAGCGCTTTTCCTTCCACGCCGAGGACGGCAGGATCCCGGTCTGCTCGCCCTCGACGTCGACCCCGGTGATCTGGCCGAAGCCCCACGGCTTCATGAAGTCGTGGATGGCGTCGACGCCGAGGTCGTTGGCGAGCTGGTAGTAGTACACGTCGCTCGACTTCACGATCGACCGGTGCAGGTCGACCGGGCCGAGCGGCACCTTGTTGGAGTCGCGGAAGACGCGGTTGCCGAACAGGAACGTGCCGTTGTCCTGGATCACCTGCTCGGCCCGGCGCTTGCCGGTCTCCAGCGCCGCGAGCGCGAGGAAGGGCTTGTAGGTGGAACCGATCGGATAGGTCCCGCGCAGCGCGCGGTTCAGGAGCGGCTTGTCGGGGTCGTTGTTCAACTCGTCCCACGACTTCGGGTCGATGCCGTCGACGAACAGGTTCGGGTCGAAGGTCGGCTTCGACACGAACGCGAGGACGTCGCCGGTCGCGGGCTCGATCGCGATCAGCGCCCCGCGCCGGTCCCCGAACGCGCGCTCGACGATCTTCTGCAGCTCGATGTCGACCGACAGGATCAGGTTGTTGCCGGGCAGAGAAGGCTTGCGCGACAAGGTGCGGACCGCGCGCCCGCCCGCCGTGATCTCGACTTCCTCGACGCCCGGCGTGCCGTGCAGCTCGCTTTCGTAGCTCTGCTCGACGCCGACCTTGCCGATGTGCTCCGTCCCGTTGTAGATCGCCGGATCGCCGCGCGCTTCGGCAAGCCTTTCGACGCGCTCGAGGTCGCGCGGCGAAATGCGCCCGATGTAACCGATCATGTGCGACGCGATCTCACCGAGCGGATAGTCGCGGAACAGCCGAGCGCGCAGCTCGACGCCCGGGAAGCGGAAGCGGTTGGCCGTGAAGCGCGCGACATCCTCGTCGGAAAGGCGCGTGCGGATCGGAATCGAGTCGAAGCGCTTGGTTTCCTCCAGCAGCTTCTTGAACCGGCGGCGGTCGCGCGGCTGGATGTCCACCACCTTCGCCAGCTCGTCGATCGTCTGCTCGAGGTTCTCGACCTTGGCCGGGGTGACCTCCAGCGTGTACGCGGAGTAGTTGCGGGCGATGATCGCGCCGTTGCGATCCTTGATCAGCCCGCGGTTCGGCGCGACCGGGAGGACGGCGATCCGGTTCGCCTCGGCCTTTTCGCGGTAGGCCTCGTGCTTGACGACCTGCAACCAGGCCAGCCGCGCCACCAGGATCGCGAATGCCGACAGCACGAAGGCGCTCGCCACGAGCACGCGCGCGCGAAAGTGCTGCACCTCGCGCTCGGGATTGCGCATCGCCGCGACGCTCGAGCCGAACGACAGTTCGTCGTTCGAGCGGCGACGACTGCGGAACCAGCGCCTAGCCATGCGAGGCCTGCATCGCGCACCAACGTGCGCGCGACGCGAGCGGCAGGCGCAGCAACAGAAGAACCAGCATGAAACGAGCGGGCGGCCGGGCGGGCGCCCCGAGACGAAGCTGGCGAATTATAGGAGCGGGAATGCCCCTTTCCACCGAAGGGGACCGATACGGATGACGCGTCGGCGCGAGGCGGGGGTCGCCCGCGCCATTTGACGCAACGCATTCGCGCGCTGAAGAGCGTGCTCGATACTCGTTCGCACATGAACGCTGCGGAAAAACCCATCCTGCCCAACCGCGACCGCCCGACCACGCCGCGCCTGCTGCGCGAGCTCGAGACGATCGAGGCGATGACGAGGATCTACTGCGCCGATCACCACGGCGCTCCACATCCGTGCGCCGACTGCCAGGCGCTGATGACGTATGCCTCGAAACGACTGGCCGTCTGCACGTACGGCGAGGACAAGCCGGTCTGCGCGAAGTGCCAGATCCACTGCTACGGCAAGGCGATGCGCGAGAAGGT
>JAGSPS010000387.1 GCA_018262315.1 Deltaproteobacteria bacterium
GCGATCGTGACGCCGCTGCCGTGGCTGCGCGTGAAGGGCAATCTCGAGCGCTCCTTCCGCGTGCCGAACTTCGACGAGCTGTACTTCCCCGATCGCGGCTTCCTGCGCGGCAATCCCGCGCTCCAGCCCGAAGCGGCGACCAACGCCGACATCGGCGCGAAGATCGCCGTCGCGCGCCTCGGCCCGGTGACCGACGCCTTCCTCGAAGGCGCCTACTTCCACAACGACGTCGACGACTCGATCGTGTTCCTGCTGGTGTCGCCGTCGCTGGTCGAGCCGCGCAATACGGGCGCCGCGACGATCGACGGCGTCGAGTTGTCCGGCGGCTTCCGCGTCTTCGACTGGGTGGACGTGGCCGCCGGCTACACGCACCTCGACGCGCGCATCGACGCCACCGATGCCTTCCTGCCGGGCCGCGCCGCGGACGAGACCAGCGTACGCGTCGCGGTGGGTCCGCCGTCGCGCGCGGTGCAGTTGATCGGCGAAGTGCAGATCACCTCCGAGATCCCCGTCTCGGATTCGGGCAACACGATCCTGCCGGCGCGCACGGTGTGGGACGCGGCGATCTCGGTGGACCTCGCGGTGCTCGGCTGGCTGCCCGCGCAGCTGCCGGTGCGTTCGCTGCTGGTGACGCTCGAAGGCAAGAATCTCGGCGACGTCGCCGTGCGAGACGCCCAGTTCTTCCCGCAGCCGGGCCGCAGCTTCGCGCTGCGCGTGGAGACGGCGTGGTGAGGACGAACGCGCAGATGCTCGCGCTCTTTGCCCTGCTCGCCTGGCTGCACACGGGCGGCTCGTGCGGAGGCGGGTCGGGCGGCGGCGGAAGCCCGCCGGTCACCACCGTGGACACGCCCGACGAGCGCTGCCTCGCGCTGCCGAGCCAGTTCCCGGCTGGCTTCGACTTCGCGGTGGGCGCGCCCGGGCGCGGGCTCGCGGCGAGCTTCAACCCGGGCGTCGTCGTTCCCGCGGACGTCGAGAGCGTGCCGCCGCGCGCGATCGCGAGCGGTCCGCTCGTCGACTTGCGCGGCGCGATCGCGCAGGACGCCTGCGGCGGCTTCCTCGATCCGGCGTTCGATGGCCTCGTGAGCGTCGCGAGCGATCTCGCGCTGGTGACCGCCAGCTCCTGCGAGGCGGTCGCCTTCGTCGATCCCGGTTCGGGCGCGCTGCGCGAGTTCAGCGTCTCGACGCCGGCCTCGGCGGCGGCGAGCGCGTGGCCATTCAGCCCGGCGCCGGGCGCGAGCGACCTGCGCGTGGCGATTCCGACGCGAACCTGCGTCACGGTGCCGGTGGGCACGCTCGATTCGCGCGGCGCGCCAGTCGTGCCGACCCGCTGCGATCCCAGCCAGCCCAGCTTCTTCTCGGGTTTCACGTCGGGCGCAGCGGTCGCGGCGGGCGCGCTCTTCGTCTCGGTCTCGAACATCGGCGCCAACCCGGGCCGACCCGACACGCAGTTCCTGCCCGGCACTGTCCTCGTCTTCGACTTCGATGCGAGCGCCACGCCACCGCGCGTCTCGCCGAGTGCGACGGGCGCGGTGCTCTTCACGTCCGGCTTCAATCCCACCCACGCGACGGCCTACCGGTCGCCGAGCGGGCGCGATTTCGTGCTCGTCACGGTGAGCGGCGCGCTCGGCCTCGCGCCCGACGATCCCGCGACGCCCGAACGCGAAGCCGGCGGGCGGGCGCAGAGCAACGCGGCGATCGACGTGATCGACGCGGCCGAGCGCCGGCTCGTCGCGACGATTCCGCTCGGGCTCGCGGCGCCCTCCTTCGACCGCCTCGCGATCGACCCGACCGGGCGCGTCGCGCTGGTCGGTTCCGCGGTGGCGCGCCGGCTCTACGCCGTAGACCTCTCGCCACTCGACACACTCGTGAGTGCGCCGGGCGCGGTGCCGCTCGTGCTCGACGGCTCCAGCGGTCCGAACGCAGTGATCTTCGATGCCACGACACCGCTCGAACTCCCCGCGCTAGCGAACGGCGCTCCCGCTGCGACCTGTCCCGGATACGTCGTGGGCGCGGACTTCGACGCCACCGGCACCAAGGTCTTCGCGAGCGACTTCTGCGATGGAACGCTTGCGATCGTCGGCGTGGACGTCTCTGGCAACCCACCGGTGCCGGTGCCCGCGGTTCCCGAGCGCTTTCGTGTGTTGCAGACGTTGCCGATCACCGCGCCGCTCGACCCGGCGTCGCTGGGCCTTTCGCGCGCGCCCGGCGCCGTGCGCGTGCGACCGGGGCGGCCGGGCGTCGACTACCACGGACCGGACGTGCTGTTTCTCGCGAGTCTTCCGGAGGGCCAGCTTTGCGGCGTTCGCATCGACTCGCGCTGAGCGCGGCCTGCGGACGCGCCGCGCGGAGGCGCGGCGCAGCGAGCGGCGGATTCGAGCGGCGTCGGCGATACGGCACACGAAGGTGCGACAGCCGCGCGCATGGGCGCGGCGCCGATCCCAGATGTAGGCGAGAGGGCGGCCGCTCCGCGCGCGCCCGCCGCCGCTTCGGCGATCGAGTTCACGCCGGCGTCCGATCGCGCGCAGCGCGGCCGTGAGGACGGGCGCGCGGCGGCGATCGTGCTCGACGATCCGCAGACGGCGCTCGGCAACGCGCTCGCGATCCACGGCCGCGACCCGGCTGCGCCGCGCGCGATCGAGTTGTGGCGTCTCGTCGGGTCTCGGTCCGCACGCGTCGCGATCGGGCTCAGCCGCAGCGACGGCACGCTCGAGTTGCCCACGCTGGTGTTGCCGGCTGGCGACGTGCTGCTGGTGGCGTCGCCGCGCGGTGCCGGTCCCGCGGCGGCCGCGGCGTCGGCGCCGGTGCGCGCATCGCGGGACCCATCGCCTCCGCAGCTGCTGGCGCGCGAGGAAACCGGGGACGGCGCCGGCGCCGTGTTGTCGTTGCAAGTCGAGCCCGCGGAGCGGGGCGGCGAGATCGTCGTCGCGCGCAGGCTTTCCTCGCTCGATGCAGCGGGCGCGGAGGACGTGGAGATCGCGCGCGTGGCGGTCGCCGCTGGTGTGGACGCTGGGCGCGCGCCGCTCGATCTCGCCGTTGCGATTGCGCCCGGGGACGCCGAGTTCCTCGTGGCGCAGCAACTCGCCGACGGCCGCCGCTCGCCGTGGCGCAAGGTGATCTTGGAGTTCCGACTGGAGGAGGATGGAATTGCGAATTCAGCTATGGGAGAGGACTCTCCTTAGTGTTGCGATCGCGATCGAGCTCGAGGCCGCGGCGCCGCGCGCGGACGCGATCAGCGCACCGGGCTACACCGTGACGGAGATCGGGCTCCCGGATTTCGCGCAGGGCGACGTCGTCGTCGCGAGCGGCGCGCTCTTCGTCGGCGTCGGTCCCGGCTTCAGCGGCGCGGCGCAGTCGGTGGTGCGCATCGACGGCGACGGAACCACCGTCATCGCGGATGGCTTCAACGCGCTTTCGGGCTTCGCCTACGATGTGGTCCACGACCGCCTGCTCGTCACCGACAACGGCGACGAGGCGCTGGGCTCGGAGACCGGCGACACGCTCTACGGAATCGCGGCGCCGCATGGCAGCTTCGGCACGCCACTGCGCGCGCGCGACATCGAGCTGCTGCCGGCCGGTTCGGTGCCCGGCATCGCCGACATCGTGCTCGATCCGGACGCCCCGAACGGCAACCGCGTCTTCGCCACGGACGCTTCGGAGGCCTTCCCGCCCGCCGGCCGTGTGCTCGCGATCGACATCGCGGAGGCGTCGCAGACGGTCGTGCAGGTCGATCTCGGCTACGCGGCCGGTCTCGCCGCGGATGCCGGCAAGCTGTTCATCGGCGACGTGGATGGCGGCACGTTCCAGGGTTCGGTGTCGTCGGTGGCGCTGCCGGGCGCGACGGGAGCCCGCACCCCGATCGCAACCGAACTCGCCGGCCAATACGATCTCGAACTCGAAGCGAGCGGGATGCTGCTCGCCACCGCGTTCGGCGATCTGCTGCGGATCGACCCGGCAACCGGCGCGACGACCACGCTCGCGTCGGGGTTCGGCTTCGCGTCGGGCCTCTTCGAGGACGGCGGCACGATCTGGGTTCTCGACGGCGGCTTCCCCGGCGCGCCGAAGGTGTTGCGGCTGGATCCGGTGCCCGAGCCCGCGGCAGGTCTCGCCGGCGCTGTTGCGCTCGTTGCGCTCGCGGTCACGCGGCGTCGCGGAGAGCGCCGATGAGCGCGCGGTTCGCGACGCGATCCGGCTTCGGCGCCGTCGCGGCCCTCGCCGCCGGCGTCGCCCTCGTGAGTCTCGCGGCGCAGCCGGCGCAGGCCGGTCGAATTCGCCGGAACATCGATTGCGACGAACCCGCTGCGGGGAGCACAGTCACCTACGGGCCGTTGGACCTGCTCGTGAACCTCCGAGAGCAGACGAACGAGCAGACGCTGCAAGTGCTCTTGAACGGGACCGACGTGACGAGCGCGTTCACGCTGCTCCCGCCGGCAGGCGGCCGCCAGAACGCGACGGCGAGCGACGTATGGAGCGGCATCGTCCTGCCCGGAACCAACCAGCTGACGGCTCGCGTGCAGCTGGGCTCGCTGACGAAGCAGTGCCAGGCGTCGTTCCAGGCGCTGGGTGATCCGTACGCCGACGCCGTCGTGAGTTACACGGTCGGCCAGAACGGCGGCTTTCCGGGCGCCCCGTACCTGCCGGGCATCGTCACCGGTCCACCCAAGGGCGCGGGCCTCTTCCAGGGCGGTCTCGACGTGTTCTCGCTCGGCTTCGGCGGATCGATCGTGCTGCGCTTCGACGACAACGCGATCGCCGACGAACCGGGTCCCGACTTCACGGTGTTCGAGAACGCCTTCCTGGCCTTCAACGCGGCGATGCTCACCATCGAGCGCCCGTTCGCGGATCCGGGCCGCGTGTCGGTCTCCCAGAACGGCACGACCTGGTACGAGTTCCCGTGCTCGCTCACCACGAACCCCGCGACGGGCGTCTTCTATCCGGGCTGCGCCGGCGTGCTTCCCGTGCTCTCGAATGCGAACGATCCGAGCACGCCGCACGCGTCGATTCCGACCGGCGGCGGCATCGAAGACCTGATCGGGCTGCCGGTGATTCCGCCGCCGGCTCCCGGCGGCGCGGGCGGCGACTCGTTCGACCTCGCCGATCTCGGACTCCGCTGGGCGCGCTACG
>JAGSPS010000388.1 GCA_018262315.1 Deltaproteobacteria bacterium
CATGAATCGCGCGCGAGCGCTCTTCTTCACATCGGTGCTGGTTGCATGCGTCGGTTGCGACCACGCGAGCAAGTACGCAGCGACGGTGCTGATGGATCCGACGCAGACGATCTCGCTCGCGTCGGGCGCGCTGCGCTTCGAGGTGGTCTACAACGAGGGGGCGTTCCTCGGTCTCGGCGTAAACCTTCCCGCAGCACTGCGCCTGGTGATGCTCGGCGCAGTCGTGCCGCTGGGCCTCTTCCTGGTCGTCGCGTGGCTGCTGCGAGCGACCACCGTGACGACCGCCCAGCTCGCCGCGCTGGGTCTGATCGTGGGCGGCGGCCTCGGGAACTGGATCGACCGCGTCTTCCATGATGGCCGCGTGACGGACTTCGTGAGTCTCGGCCTCGGCCCGCTGCGCACGGGCATCTTCAACTTCGCGGACGTCGCAGTCCTCGCCGGCATGCTCGTGCTGCTCGTCGGGAGCCGCTCGACGGGATCTCGCGTGAGTCGCCGATGAAGCCGAAGAAATCAGCAAGCACCGGCGGACTGGTCTACTCGACGCAACACGGCCGGATCTGCCCCGGCTGCCGGATGCCCGTCGCGAACTGCCAGTGCCGGCGCACGGCCAGTGCGCCGGATGCGCGCGGCGCGATCGTGCGCGTCGGTCGCGAGACGAAGGGACGCAAGGGCAAGGGCGTGACGGTGGTGACCGGCGTGCCGCTCGCCGCCGGCGCGCTCGACGAGCTGGCCTCGAAACTGAAACGCGTCTGTGGATCGGGCGGCACCGTCAAGGATGGCGTGATCGAAATCCAGGGCGACCACCGCGACGTGTTGGTGGCAGAACTCGCAAAACTGGGCTGGACGGTGAAACGCTCGGGTGGTTAGCTGCAGTGCAGAGCGCAACGCTGCTAGGTTCGGCGCACCGTGCCCCGCGTGCTGATCCCCCTCCCCGACCGCGACTTCGACGTGACCGAAGTCGCGGTGCCGTGGCGAGTGCTGACGCACGCTGGGAATCGCGTCGAGTTCTGCACCGAGAAGGGCGGCGCGGCGCCCGTGGCGGATCCCCTGCTGCTCTCCGGCGTGCTGTTCGGGCAACTCGGCGCGGACCCCGAGCCGTGCGCGTTCTACCGCGAACTCGAAGCCGATCCGGCTTTTCGCGCGCCGCGCGCGTGGGATGCGACGGAATTCGCCGACTACGACGGCCTGCTGCTCGCCGGCGGTCATGCGCCGGGCATGCGCCAGTATCTCGACTCCGACGCGCTACAGCGTCGCGTCGCCGCGTTCTTTGCGAGCGGGCGACCCGTCGGCGCGATCTGCCACGGCGTGCTGGTGCTCGCGCGCAGCATCGATCCAGCCACCGGGAGGAGCGTCCTGTACGAGCGCCGCACGACCTGCCTGGCGAAATACCAGGAACGCACCGCCTTCTGGCTCACCTCGTGGAAGCTCGGTCGCTACTACCGAACCCATCCGGCGTACGTCGAGGACGCGGTGAAGGCCGCGCTGTGCGATCCGGCAAGGCAGTTCGAGCGCGGGCCGATCTCGATGATCCGGCGCGACACGGCCAGCGACGCGGGTCCCGCGTTCGTGGTCGTCGATGGCAACTACGTCTCCGCACGCTGGCCCGGCGACGCCTACAGCTTCGCGCGCGCGTTCGAGCGGTTGCTCGCGGTCGCCGCGCGGTAGTTCGCTACTCGACGACGATCTCGCCCTTCACTTGCGGGTGCTGCTCGATGTGGAACCCGACGGTCCCGCTCTGCTCGAAGCGCTTGGTGAACTTCCCGTCCAGCGCGAGCGGGGGGCTCTTCCAGGAGCCGTCGTCGGCCACGACGGTATGACCGCCGGGCATCTCCTGGACGTTGTGGAAGATCACGGACGCGCCCTTCTCGATCTTCACCTTGGCGGGATCGAAGCTGCCGTGGCCAATTGCAATCATCACGTCTGCGCCGGCCGGAGCGCTCGCGACCAGCAGGGCGAACGCGAAGGCGGCGGCGAAACCGGATGCACGCGACATGGTCTTCTCCTCGGCTGAAATGGACCGGGGCGCAGCATAGCGACCGGCCGTCTAGAATCGCCCCGATGAGCGACGCGCCGATCCGCATCTACCTCGACTACCTGTCCTCGAACGTCTATCTCGCGTGGACCCAGTTGCCCGCGCTCGCGCAGCGCTTCGCCCGCGCGATCGAGCCGGTGCCGGTGCTCTTCGCGGGGCTCCTCGAAGCGCACGGCCAGATGGGACCCGCCGAGGTGCTGCCCAAGGCGTGGTGGATGGCGAAGAACAACCTGCGCAAGGCGGCGCTGCTCGGTGTGCCGCTGCATCCGCCGGCCTTCCATCCCTTCAACCCATTGCTCGCGCTGCGCGTGACGTCGCTCCCGATGGACGCCGCTTCACGCGCGCGGCTGGTCGGCGGATTGTTGCGCGGCGTGTGGGCGGAACGCCGGCACGTGAGCGATCCGAACGTCGTCGCGCAGATCGCAAGCGAGGCGGGACTCGACGGCGCCGCACTCGTCGCGGCCGCGCAGCAACCGGAAGCGAAGGCGGCGCTGCGAAAACAGACCGACGACGCGATCGGCCTGGGCGTGTTCGGCGTGCCGACCGTCCTGGTGGACGGTGAGCTGTTCTTCGGCTTCGACGACTTCCCGTTCCTCGAGCGATTTCTCGCCGGCAGCGATCCGCTCGATCGCAGCGTCCTCGCCGAATGGGCGCGCCCCCAGCGTCCCTCGGCGATGCGGCGCCAACACCGCGAGCATCCACCGCTGCGCCTCGCCCACCTCAATCTTCCGGCGCGCGATCCCGAAGCACTCGCGCGCTGGTACGCGGACCGCTTCGGCCTCGAGGCGCGCGGCGCGTTCGTCGTCGGACCCGGCACGCTGCTCGCGTTCGAGCCCGGCGATCCGCTGCTGGCCCGCGGCAACGCCCACTTCGGCTTCGAGGTGCAGTCGGCGCG
>JAGSPS010000141.1 GCA_018262315.1 Deltaproteobacteria bacterium
CCCATCACCTTTTCGATCGCGGTGGTGGCCGTCACTTCGACGGTCTTGCCGCTGAAGCGCGCGGCGTCGTAGAGCTTGTAGCCGTCCAGCCCGGCGGTGCTCGGCAGGAACGTGCCGATGAAACGGCCGATCAGGAACGAACCGAAGATGTGACGGAACGGGAACTCGATGCCCTGGCCGCGCAGCAGCACCACCCAGCGGTACATCGACGCGAGGATGCCGAGGAACTTGACGCTCGCCGCTGCGCCGCAGAACAGCAGGAACGGTCCGAGTTCGATCAGCGCGATCTGCGCCCGGATCAGTCGCCAGGCGGCGACGTGGGTGGCGTCCTTCGGCACCTGCCCGGCGAGATGCAGCGCCTCGATCTGCTCCGGATCCATCTTCACCTGGTGATCGAGCAGCAGCCAGAAGGCGCGCACCGTCACCCAGGCCTTCAGCAGGTTCAGGATCCGCCCGCGCCAGGGCTGCGGCGCGAAGCGCGAAACCGCGATCGCGAGCAGCGCGACGACGAAGATCTCGACGAGAATCAGCATCCGGGTGCCTCGGGCAGGTCGTGAACTGAGGTCGTGAAGCTGGGAGCGGGAATGCCCGAGCGCCCCAGGGTGGGTACCCGGGAAGCCCGGTAGGGTACGGGAGAACGTCGACCTCGCCACCACGTGCGTCGCAAACTGGGAACCGACGACGATTCCTGCCGCCGCGCGCTCTCATGCTCGCGCCATTCACCGCGCGAGCGGGCGAGCCGATGACGCCTCCATGCCTCGCGCGGCGGGGCGAGGAGGGGACCATGAACAAGGACATCCTACTGCTCGGCGCCAACGCGCCGGACATGGAAGTGCTGCGCACACGCCTGGTGCGCATCGGCTATCGCGTGGTGCCGGCGAAGACGCCCGAACAGGCGCACACCTTCCTGCGCGTCGCGGGGACGCGGATCGGCGCCGTGATCGTGCCGTCCGACATGCCGGTGATGAACTTGCGCGCGGCGCTCGACTTCATGCGGCGGCTCTCCCCGGCGGTTCCGCTCACGTTCCTGGGTGCGGGACGCGACCCGGGTTCCGAAGGTCGCCAGCGGCTGCGCCAGGCCGGCATCCAAATCCCTGTCTTCGATCCGCTCGATCTCCACACGCTGCGGTTTCAGGTGAACCGCGCGCTCGCGACCGGGCGACCGATGCGCCGCCACCGCACCACGCTGCGCGCGCCAGCCGATTGGCCGGTCCTCGTCAAGTCGGGGGTCCGCCAGAAGGAAGGGCGCATCTACTCGATCTCGGCGTCGGGCGCCTATCTGTCGATCGCGCAGCCGTGGATGGTGAAGGCGCGGGTCGAGCTGCGCCTGGCGATTCCCGCCGGCGACTCCGTGACGGCGTCGGGCCGCGTCGTGATGACGAACGTGCCCGGCAACGTCATGAAGCGCAATCTGCCGTTCGGCATGGGCGTGCACTTCGATCAGGTGAACGAGCACGCCTCGGTCGCACTGCTCATCTACGCAGAAGAGCGAAGCCGCGCGCTCTGCCTCTGATCAGGCGCTCGCGGGTACCGAGGAAGTGATCGCCGCGGCGCGCTGAGCGGAGCTACTGCGGCGGAGTGGTGGCGGCCGGTGCGCTCGCCGGCGCCGGTTCCTCCGGCATGCTGCCCGCCAGGATCTGCCGTCGCTTCGCCTGATAGTCCGCCTCGGTCAGCTCGCCGCGCCGGCGCGACTCTTCCAGATCCGCGAGCGCGCGCAGACCTTCGGGCGAGACACCTTGCGGCGGCACCGGTGCACCCGTCGTGGGTTCGCTGGGCAGCGTCACTTCCTCGCCGCTGTCCATCAACACGGTGCGGCGCACGACTTGCCCGCCCGGTCGCACGTGCAGCGCACCGGCGTCCTTGAAGATCGGGTCGCGCCAGTTGGCGGTGACGAGCTGGTTGCCTTCGGCTGCGATGCCCTCGCTCGGCACCGCGCGGGTCTTCCCGACGATCTCGCCGAGCTTCGGTTCGGGAATCTTTTCTCCCTTGCCGTCCTTGGGAATCGCCCAGTCGAGGTGGCCGAGTTTGATGAAGAGCTTGTCGTCCTGGTTCCACACGATCAGGCTGGTGAGATAGTCCTGCGTGAAGACCGCCAGGTTGCGCTTGCGCTCGGTCGCCATCACGAGAACTTCCTGCGACGGGTCTGCCTTCGCGAGCGCGCGCGCGACGCCTTCGCCGATCGGATAGAGCAACTCCGTCGGGATCGCGGGCTCGCGCTCGGGCTTGTCGCCTTTGCGCACTTCGATGCGCGCAAGCAGGTTGGTGAGGCGCACCGGCGCGACCACGACGGGATGCGAATAGCCGCGTTCGATCGGCTTGCCGCCGCGCGCGTCGTAGCGGAGGAAGACCTCTACGTTGTTCTCGTCGAAGACCGGCAGTTTCACGACCTTGGTCATGCAGCCGCTCGCGACGAGCGCCGTCGCCGCGAGCGCAAAGGCGCCCGCGAGTCTCGGCCGATCCACTCGCTTGTCGGTCGCCACGTCCCGTTCCTCCGTCTGCGATCAAGACACTCGCGTGGGCTCCCGGCGGAACCCGCCCACCACCATCGGCAGGGCGACCACTGCGGCGATCACGAGCACGCCCTGGAGCGCGAGACCCTGCCAGGTCGGGTAGATCCCCAACCATTCGAGGCGGAAGAGTGACACGGGTGTGGCCGGGATCCAGCCCGCCTCCTGCAAGGCGGCGATTCCGTGGCCGGCGAGGACGATGGCGAGACCGTAGAGCAGCAGCGAAGAGGCGGCGAAGAACTGGCGCATCGGCAGCCGCTGACCGAAGCGGAAGACGGTGAGCGCGAGCACGGCGAGCACCGCCGCGCCCGCGCCGATGCCGGCAACGAGCGGACCCGTACCGGCGGGTCCCGCCTGCGCCGCGAGCGCCTGGTAGAAGAGCACCGTCTCGAAGCACTCGCGGTAGACCGCGACGAAGGTGACGAGCGCGAGCATGCCGAGCGAGCCGCTCGAGAGTGCGGTCTTCAAGCGATCGCCGAGGAAAGACTGCCAGCGCGCCGATTCCGTCTTCGAGAGCAGCCAATAGCTCACGTAGAAGAGGATGGCAGTGGCCGTGAGGGCCGAGACGCCTTCCACCACTTCACGGCTCGCGCCGCTCATCGCGACGAAGCGCGACGCCACCCACCAGGTCGCCGCACCCGCTGCGAGCGCGGCGATCCAGCCGGCGTGCACGAAGCGCAGCGCATCGCGGCGGCCCGAGCGCGCGAGCACGCCGATGATCGCGACCACGAGCAACACCGCTTCGAGTCCCTCGCGCGCGAGGATCGTCAGCGCGCCGGTGAAGACCGCCGTCGGGCCGAGGTCGTCGCCCGCGAGTCGCTGCCCCGCCTGCACGAGCCCGGCTTCGACCGAGCGGTGGATCGCCGACACTTCGGCGAGCGCGCGTCCTTCGCGCAGCGCGTCGCGGTAGCGGATGTATTCGGCCTCGATGCCATTGCGCAGCGCCGCGTCGACGACGTTCAGCGCCGGTTCGACGGGCTCGAAGCCGTCGAGGTACGACGAGATGGCGAGATCGAGCGCCCGTTCGCGCTTGCCCGCGCGGAAGGCTTCGAGTGACTGCGCGAGCCTGCTCGCTGCCAGGTCGAGCGGGAGATTGCCGGTGCGCAGCGCTTCGGGATGCGCGCGCAGGAATGCGAGCAGCGCTTCGCCGTCGGCGTCGCCTCCCGAAAGGTCCGCAACCGAGCGATCCGTGAGTGCGGCGAGATTGGGGACGCGGGCGATGGCGGCGTGGCGTTGGGTGTCGAGCAGCGCCTTGCCGCGCGCGATCTCGTCCTGCCCGAAGCCGAGCGCCCCGACGTAGAAGGCGAGATCCCAGCGCGACGCTTCATCGAGTTGCTGTGCGAACGATTTCATGCCGGTGCCGTCGAGGCCGTAGGTGATGGTGCTGAAGAGGGCGAAGGGCGAGAGCGCGAGCAGGCGTTCGCGTGCGTGGAAGTTGCGCGGCGGCGGGTCGAGGGACTTGGCGGCCGGGCCATCGCCGACCCCCGTTGCGCCGTGACACGACGCGCAGTGGGTGTCGTAGAGCGCGCGACCTCTGGCGAGATTCGGTGTTGCCGACGGAACGACGCGCACGCCGAAGCGTTCACGTACGGCCGAGGCCAGCTCGCGCGCCTGTCCCGCCACCGCGTCGCCCATCGCGCGGTCGCGAATCGCAGACTCGAAGCGCGTCGTCGCGAGCAGCAGCGCGTCGCTCTCCGCGACACCGAGCGCGGCCAGGGTCGCGTGGATCTGCGCGGCGAACTCGATCTGCTCGGCGTACTCGAGTGCGTTCACCACCTGCCCGTCGCGCACGGTGCCGGGGTAGTCGGCGGCGAGGTACTCGAGCAGGTGCGTCGCGCGGCGGGCCTGGTCGTCGGAGGAGAGCGGGTCGGCCGCGCCGGCGGGCAAGGATGCGAGCGCTGCCAATCCGAGGGCCGCGATGAGTAGTATGGGTCGAGTGATCGAGCGGTCGGCTCTCGACAGGGCCGGGTACCTCAGTTCCAGAGCCCGGGGTGGCCCAGGTCCCAGACGAAATTGAAAACCTTATTCAACTTAGCTGATTGTCGCGAATGTGGATGGCGGAGGATCTAGCGGCGCTCGGTCCTGTAGTCCCAATCTCTTTCTCCGCGGAGCTGGCGGTTGAGCAGCAGCTTCACGCCCTCGCGCGGATCGACCTTGCCTTCGAGGAGGAGGCGCACGCCCTGGGCGATCGGCATCTCGACGCCCACCCGCTCCGAGAGCTGGCAGGCGGCGTAGGTGGTCCGCACGCCCTCGGCGACCTCGCCCAACTCCTCGAGGATTTCCGGCAGCTTGCGTCCCTTTCCGAGGGCGAGACCGACGCGCCGGTTGCGCGACAGGTCGCCCGTGCAGGTCAGCACCAGATCGCCCATCCCGGAGAGGCCGAGGAAGGTGAGCGGATTCGCGCCGAGGCGCACGCCGAGTCGGGTGATCTCGGCGAGGCCACGGGTCATCGTCGCGGCGCGCGCGTTGTGGCCGAGGTCCATCCCATCGGACACGCCCACTGCGATCGCGATCACATTCTTGATCGCGCCGCCGATCTCGACGCCCAGCACGTCGGTCTCGGAGTAGCAGCGGAACCACGGGCAGGAGAGGTAGTTCTGGACGGCGATCGCATACGCCTCCTCGCGGCAGGCGATCGTCACGACCGTGGGCTTGTGCTGCGCCACCTCTCTGGCGAACGAAGGTCCCGACAGCACGGCGATGCGCGGGTGATACGACTCGGGCAGTACTTCGGCGATCACCGCGTCCATTGTCTTGCCCGTGTCGAGTTCGATTCCTTTCACCGCCGAGACGAGGATTGCCTCCGCAGGCAGCGACGCGGCGGCGCGCGCCATCACGTCGCGCACCGCGTGGCTCGGCGCCGCGACGATCACCATCTCGCAATCCGCCAGCGCCTCGGCGAGATCGGTGGTCGCGCGGATCGCGTCTGGAATCGCCATGTCCTTGAGGAAACGCGGGTTGCGGTGGTCGCGCGTGATCGCGTCGATCAGCGAGGCGTCGCGCGCCCACAGCGAAACGTCGTGACCACGATCCGCGCACAAGATCGCGAGGCAGCTCCCAAAGCTCCCCGCCCCCAGCACCGCAACCCGCACCGCCATTCCCCCACGTTAGTTGAACTGGGGACGTTCCTGCCCGCGTTGCCCTTGTTGCCTTCAGGAACGTCCCCAAGTCAACGGCGGCGGTCTTGATCGCGTTGGGGGCCGCGGCTAGGTTCCGGCCGCCTTTTCGCGGGAAATCGGGGCCTTAGGGCGGTTGCTTGATTCGGGTGAGGGGGGGAGATGATCGCGGAGTACACGGGTGCCGTCGTGATCCTCCTGATCTCGACCATCCTGGCCAGCGCGCTCCTCGCGATCCATCTCCTGGTCGGTCCGCGACGCAGCTTTGCGGAGAAGAACGAGCCCTTCGAGTGCGGCGAGCGACCGATCGTGTCCCCGCACCAACGCTTTTCCGTCAAGTTCTACATCGTCGCGATGCTGTTCATCCTCTTCGACGTCGAGGCGGTGTTCATCTATCCGTGGGGCGCCCTCTTCACGGAACTCGGCTGGTTCGGCTTCGTCGAGATGGTCACCTTCATCGCGATGCTGGGCGGCGGGCTCGCCTATGTCTGGATGAAGGGCGCGCTCGAATGGTGATTTCCGCCGAAACACGCGCTCGCATCGACGCCGCGATCGCCAAGTACCCGAAGAAGCGCGGTGCGCTGCTGCCGGCCCTTCACCTCGTCCAAGAGCAGACCGGCTGGATCACGCCCGAGGCGGCGCGCGAGTTGGCGACGATCTTCGACCTCCACCCGATCCAGGTGATGGAGGTCGTCAGCTTCTACAACATGTTCTACGACCGCCCGCAGGGCCGGCACCACGTTCATGTCTGCACCAATCTGTCCTGCTCGCTGCGCGGCTCCCGCGAATTGCTTCGCCAGCTCGAGCAACACCTGGGCATCGAAGCCGGCGAGACGACGAAGGACGGACGCGTGACGCTCGGCCGCGAAGAATGCCTCGGCGCCTGCGCCTGGGCGCCGGTGCTGCGCGTCGACGAGACCTACCACGAGAATCTCGACGTCGACGCCGCCAAGCGACTCGTCGACGGCCTCGAGTAACGCCGTGCAGAAGGTCCCTTTCGTCACCGGCTATCTGACCGAGCACTTCGGCGACGACGACTACGCGACGCTCGCGGGCTACCGGCGGCGCGGCGGTTACGAAGCGGCGAGGAAGGCGCTCACCGAGATGAGCGCCGAACAGATCGTCGAGCTGGTGAAGAACGCGGGCCTGCAGGGTCGCGGTGGAGCGGGCTTCGTCACCGGCCTGAAGTGGTCGTTCATGCCGAAGGGCAACGACAAGCCGAAGTACCTGGTCTGCAACGCCGACGAGTCCGAGCCCGGTTCGTTCAAGGACCGGCTGCTGCTCGAACGCGGGCCGCACCAGATCATCGAAGGCATCCTGATCGCCGCGAAGGCGACGGGCGCCGAGAAGACCTTCGTCTACATCCGCGGCGAGTACGCGCACCCGGCCGACGTGCTCGAGCGCGCCATCGAAGAGTGTCGCGCGGCGGGCATCCTCGGCGCGAAGTGTCTGGGCAGCGATCTCGCACACGACGTGATCGTGACGCGCGGCGCTGGCGCCTACATCTGCGGCGAAGAAACGGGCCTGCTCGAATCGCTCGAAGGCAAGAAGGGCCAGCCGCGCAAGAAGCCGCCGTTCCCGGCGCAGTTCGGCGCCTTCGGCATGCCCACCACGGTGAACAACGTCGAGACCTTCTCGCACGCGCCCCACATCGTGAAGAACGGCGCGGCCTGGTTCCGCGGCTTCGGGACCGAGAAGAGCCCCGGCGCGACGGTGTTCGGCGTCTCGGGTCTCGTCCAGCGGCCGGGTCTCTACGAGCTGCCGCTCGGCACGCGGCTCGACGAGATCGTCTTCCAGCACGCCGGCGGACCGCTGCCCGGTCGCAAGGTGAAGGGCGTGATTCCCGGCGGCATGTCGATGCCGATCCTGCCGGTGTCGCAGCTCGACGTGCCGATGGCGAGCGAGTTCCTGCGCGAGCGCAAGACGCTGCTCGGAACCGGCGGCGTGATGGTGCTCGACGACACCGTTTGCATGGTGCGCGTGGGTTGCGTGATCACCTACTTCTTCCGCGACGAGTCGTGCGGCCAGTGCACGCAGTGTCGCGAGGGCACGGGCTGGCTGAACAAGATCATGCAGCGCATCGAACGCGGAGCCGGATCGCTCGCGGATCTCGACATCCTGCTCGACGTCGCCGGCAAGATGGAAGGCCAGACGATCTGCGCGTTCGCCGACGCCGCCGCGTGGCCCGTGCAGGGATTGCTGCGCCACTTCCGCGAAGATTTCGAGGCCCACATCACGCACGGAAAGTGTCCCTTCCCACAGAGCTTCGAGTTGTAATGCCGCGCATCACCGTCGACGGAACCGAGTACGAGGTCGCGGAAGGCCGCACCCTCCTCCAGGCGCTCGACGATCTCGGCGTGCTGATGAACGGCGTCGACATCCCGCACTACTGCTGGCATCCGAAGCTCACGATCGACGGCAGTTGCCGGCTCTGCCAGGTCGAGATCGAAGGAATCCCGAAGCTCCAGATCGCCTGCAGCATGCCCATCCAGGACGGCATGAAGGTCCACACCAAGAGCCAGCGCGTGCAGGACGCGCGCGCAGGCGTGATGGAACTGCTGCTCGTCAATCACCCGCTCGACTGCCCGATCTGCGATCAGGCCGGCGAGTGCAAGCTCCAGGACTACGCCTTCGCGTACGGCGTCCCGCACTCCCGCACGCAGGAGCCGCGCCGCGCCGGGAAGAAGCGCGTCGATCTCGGTCCGACGGTGATGTTCGACCAGGAGCGCTGCATCCTGTGCCGCCGCTGCGTGCGCTTCTGCCGCGAAGTGCCGGGCACCAGCGAACTCGCGGTGTTCGCGCGCGGCGACCGCTCGGTGATCGAGACGTTCCCGGAGATGCCGCTCTCGAACGACTACTCGATGAACGTCGCCGACATCTGCCCGGTCGGTGCGCTCACCACCAAGGACTT
>JAGSPS010000389.1 GCA_018262315.1 Deltaproteobacteria bacterium
GTCGTGATCGCGTGGACGAAGCGGTCGAGTTCGAGGCGCGGCCACACGGCATCGAGCTGGTCGTTGTCGATGTTGGAGACGATCTGGACGTGCAGGTCGCGCTTGCGCAGCGCTTCGAGCGTGGCGGCTGCGTCGGCGCGCGGTCGGATCTCGGGTTCGCCGAGCACGCGGCCTTCGGAGAAGCGGAGATCGGGGTCGTCGGCGTTCGCCTCGACGTCGAAGCTGCGCAGGAACTGCACGTGGGCTTCGGTGAAGAGGTCGCGATGCAGGTAGTAGGGACGCGACGCCCAATCGCCCATCGTCCGCATCATCGCGATGCGGTAGGCGCGCCGCAGCTCGTCGACGGGGGCCTCCACGCCGCGACCGCGCGCCAGGCTCTCGAGCACGCTGTCGAAGTGCGAGTTGATGCTCGCATAGCTGAACAACGTACCGCCGAGGTCGAAGAACACCGCGCGATGGCGCATGGTTGCGCAGGGTAACCCATGCCCTCGATACCCGGGCCGCGATTGACATGCAGGAGTCGTTCCCTAAATTACGGCCCCTATCCGCCCGATCTTCCCCCGGTCGATCCCATTATTTGGCAGAGGCCCCGGACCCAGGTCGGTCCCCGGTCCGTCTCCTCGCGAGGTGTCCCATGCTGTCGCTCGAAGAAGTCGATTCTGGCGCGCGGGTCACCCACAAGAACACGGGCCTCCGCTACACCGTGTCGGATCTCGGTGAGGACGAAGTCCTCCTCTCGCCCGACAACGCCGACTTTCAGGACCTGATGGTCCCCATCGATCTGTTCCGCCAGGAGTTCATCCTGGGCGAGCGCTATGCGGGTGCGCGCGGCAGGGGCGGTCGCCGCCCGGCCCGTCGCAGCTCGACGCCGCAGGCGGCCACGGGGCCCAAGGCGCGGGGTCGCATCAAGAAGATGGTGCGCGAGCGCGGCTTCGGCTTCATCCGCGGCGAAGACGGCAAGGAAGTCTTCTTCCATCGCTCCGGCCTCAACGCCAGCGACTACGACAGCCTGAACGAAGGCGACCTCGTCGAATACCAGATCCAGGAAGGCCCGCGCGGCGCGCGCGCCGAGAACGTGCGCGGCGTGTCCGACGCGGCTCCCGTCGCGGCGGCCGCCGCCCCCACGGCTTAGCGGCCGGCCAGGCCTTCAGCGCGGCGTAGCGTCCGGGAGGCCGCCGTCGACCGGCAGCGTCGCACCGGTGGTGGGCGTCGCACGCGTCGCGAAGAAGAGCACCGCGTTCGCGACGTGATCCGCGGTGATGCGCGCCTTCAACAGATTGCGGTTCTGGTAGAACTCCTCGAGCCCCTTCTCGTCGAGGCCGCGCGCCTTCATGCGGCCCGGACCGACTTCCTGCCAAAGTCCCGACTTGCGCGCGCCGTCCGAGAACACGGCGTCGGGCGCGACCATGTTCACGCGCACGCCCTGCGCCGCGAGTTCGAGGCTCGCGATGCGCGCGAGCTGGTGCGACGCGGCCTTGGTCGCGCTGTAGGCGCCGAAGCCCGCGCCCGGCGCGAACACGTTCTTGGTCGAGACCAACACGACGTCGCCGCCGGTGCGCTGCGCCGCGAAACTGCGCGCCGCTTCCTTCAGCAAGAGCAGCGTGCCCTCGACGTTGACGCGCTCGAGGCGGCGGAACGCCTCCAACTCGAGTTCGTCGAGCGTCGCGACGTGTGCGAGGCCGGCGTTGATCACGACCAGGTCCACGCCGCCGAAGCGTGCGCATACCTGTGCGAAACCAGCCGCCACCGAGTCCGGATCAGCGACGTCGAGCGCGACGGCCGTCGCGCGCTCGCCGAATTCGGCGTGTAGCTCCGCGACCAGCGAGTCGAGTCGCTCGCCCGCGAGATCGGTCGCTGCGACGTGGCAGCCCTCGCGGAGCAGGCCGCGCACGATGCCCGAGCCGATCGCGCCGGCGGCGCCCGTGACGAGTGCCACCTCGCGCGCGAGGCGCAGCGCCGGCGGCCGCAGCTTCGCCTGCTGGAGCGTGGTGTACTCCATCTCGAAGAGGTCGCGCTCGGGAAGCCCGTCATAGGCGCCCATCGCGGCGATCTGCGCTTTCACCGCGAGCGTTTGGCGCGTGATGTCGGCGGCCACGCCGGCGGCGCGCACGTCCTCGCCTGCGCACAGCGCGCCGAGTCCGGGCAGCAGCACGACGCGCGGATTCGGATCGGCGCGCTCGACGCCCACCGGTAGCGACGCGCGGTTCCGCTCGAAGTAGGCGTCGTAGTCGCGTGCATACCCATCGACCGCAGCTGCGAGCTGTTCATGCAGCTTCGCCGCGTCGTCCCAGGCGGGATCGTCGACCCACGCGGGCAGCGCCTTGGTGCGGATCAGATGATCCGAAGTGAGTGTCGAGGTCTGCGAGAGAGCGCGGCCGCGCTCGGAATCGACGAAGTCGAGCACGGCGCGCTCGACGAGCGGGCGGACGATCAGGCGGCGAAACGGACGGTCCGCGTCGCCGCTCGGCTGCGCGAGCAGGCCGCGCAGGATCGGCGCGACTCGAGGGACGCGCCCGCGCGCCGCGTCGAGCGACGTCTCGACGGCGGCGCGTAGCGGCGTCGTTGTGTGCGCGGCGATGAAGCGCTCGGCTTCGCTCACCACTTCGATCATGCGCTCGTAGCTCTCGCGTGCCGTCGCGCCCCAGGTGATCACGCCGTGCTTCAGAAGCACCATCGCGCGCGCAGCGGGCTGGGCTTCGAACGCAGCGGCCGCAGCCTGCGCCAGCGCGAAGCCCGCCTTCAGGTAGGGGAGCACGATCACGCCGTCACGCAGCGCCTCGCGCACCCGCGCGCCGCCGCCCACCTGATTGGTGAGCGCGAGAATCCTGTCGGCGTGGGTGTGATCGACGAAGCGCGCCGGGATCCACGCGTGTACGAGCGCCTCGATCGAGGGCGTCGCGGCGCGGTGATCGAAGAGAT
>JAGSPS010000142.1 GCA_018262315.1 Deltaproteobacteria bacterium
GGAGCGATGAGGAGATTGCTTTCTAACCAAGAGGAAAACTATTTCCCAAGATGGCCGCGGCAAGATTGGAGCAGCATAAGTACACCGACGCCGACGGCTCCTCCAAGGCCCGGCCCGGGCTCGGGGCAGAACGGGAGCTGTCCCGCGCCGCCGACCTCTTCGCCGGGCGTGAAGGCGAGATTGGTCTCTTCGAGCATGGCGCCGTGCACGTCCGTGACGCGGAACGAGAACGGCGCCGCGATCGGAGCGACGCCCGAAACGAACTCGAAGGCGTTGTCGCTGCTCCGAGCGAGATCCACGAACGGCTGCCCGGACTCGGCGATCGCCAGCCCGGCGATGCCGTAGCGGTGGTTCCGCACCTGGATCTTCGCGTAGTAGGGATTGCTGGCGGCGTCGAAGTAGAACGCGATGGGGCCCGCGACGTCGCAGGAGACCGACTCCCAGCTGACGGGGAGGATCCCCTCGAGCGGATCGCCGATCGCCGCGAACGCGTTCGGGCTGAGATCGAGGTCGCGACAGCCGGCCCCGACACAGGAGTCTGTCATGAGCGCGACGATCGATCCCAGCGGACCCGTGATGCGCAGACAGCGGCCGCACACGGCCGAGCCGTCGAAGGCGGCCGCTGCGACGGCCGCGACGTACTGGTCGGGCGTCAGCGGCAACCCGCAGGCGTTCGGCTGGCTGAAGGCTTCGTAGTAGGTCGCCTCCCCGGTGCCGGTCCACGATCCGGGGCAGCTCGTCTCGGGTGTCGCTGCGAGCGACGTGGACGCGGCACCGCAAGCGAGCAGCGCGATCGCGACGCGAAAACTCTTCGAGCCTGCCTGCACCCCGCGCTCCCGCGCTCACCAGCGAGCGTGATGCTCTTCGGCCAACCCGGGCAACGCCTCGACCACCTGGCAGCCTGCTAGAGCAGCGGGAGTTGCTGCGGCTTTGCGCGGCCCAGCGCCGCGTCGAAGCTCTCGTCGCGTTCGAGCAGGATTGCGTCAGCGATCGGCGCGAGCACGCGGTCGACGTAGTGGCGGCGATCGATCTCGGCCGGAAGCGCGCGGCCCGGCACCACCGGCTCGGGTCCCGTCGCCGTCACCACGTAGCGCACGACCGGCCCGACGCGGACGCCCTGCTCCGCCAGCTTGCGCGCCGCCTGCACGTGCGGCGGCGTGGTCGCGGTGTAGCGATCGAGCGACGCCTTGCGCACGCGTTTGGCGTAGACGAGTTCGGCGTCGCATTCGCCCGCGAGCACCTGCTCCGCGACTTCGCGCACGAATGGCGCCAGCGGCCGATCGGTGAACGCCCGCTCGAGCATGCCCTGCTGGAGCCGCGCCGCGACGGCCGGCCAGTCGCGGCGCACTGCTTCGAGTCCGACGACGACCAACTTCCCGTCCTCCCAGCCGGCGTAGCGCTTGTGCGAGGCGCCGCGGCCGCCGCGCAGCCGCGGCAGGAAGAAGGAATCGAAGTAGCGGTCGAACTCGAGTTCCAGCCGCGATTCGACGCGGTACTCGCGCGCGATGCGCTGCGCGATGCGCGCCTCGGCTCGCTGGCGGAGCGGCTCCATCGCGTCGCGATCCGCCACTGCGACGAACACCGAATCGGTGTCACCGTAGAGCACGCGCACGCCCTGCTCGGCGAAGGCGTCGCGCGTCCAGCGCAGCGTCTGCTGGCCGAAGCCGGTGATCGCGTTCGCCACGTCGGCGTCGAAGAATCGGCACGCCGTCGCGCCGAGCACGCCGAAGAGCGCGTTCTGCATGATCTTGATCGCCTGCGCGGCGTGCCGATCACCGCGCATGCGCGCCGCAGCGCGCGCCTCCCAGAAGCGCTCGACGACGCCCGGCAGGATGCCGCCGCTGCGCGCGAAACGCGCGCCATTCGGCGCTTCGAGAACATCCTCCGTGCCCCGCCCTGCGTCGATCGCACCGCTCGCCAGCGCGTGCGCGAGCGGGTCGAGGTCGAAGGTGCGGATCAGGCTCGGGTACAGGCTCTTGAAGTCGAAGACCGCCACGCTGCGATGAAAGCCCGGCACCGGCTCGAGGAGCGCCCCGCCCGACACGCCGGCGCTCGCGCGCTCCGAATCGACGCTCGGTGCCACGAAGCCGCGCCGCCGCAACTCCGGCAGGTAGAGCAGGTCGAACGACGCGATCGACGCGCCGACGCGGTCGAGCTGCATGCCCGAGAGCAGACTGCGCTCGACGCACAGATCGAGCAGCCCCTCGTGCTCGAGGAGCTCCAGCACCAGACGCGCGTCTTCGAGGTTGTACGCGCCGAGCGCGGCGGGGTCCTCGCGGTGCAGGCGCAGGATCTCCTGCGCGGCGTCGGGCACCTCGCGGTCGAGCAGCTTGCCGCGACCCAGCACCGCCTGCGCGACGGTCTCCAGCCTGTAGTCGGGCAGCTTCAGCGCGTCGCGCACCAGCGCGATGCCGTCGAGCACCATGCGGCCCGGGATCGTCGCGCGCGACTGGCGCGTGAAGCCGCGGTCTTCCAGGAAGCCGATGGCACCCGCTCCGCGACCGAGTTCGCAGGCGACGCCCAGAGCCGCGCAGCGGGCGGCGAGCACGCGCAGGTCGAAGTCCACGACGTTCCAGCCGAGCAGCACGTCGGGATCGAGCGCGACGAAACGCGCGACGAGCGCGCGCAGCAGCCCCGCCTCGTCGCGATGCGTGTGCGCGCCCGGCACGGTGTGCGCTGCGACGAGATGCACTTCCTCGACGCCTTCGCCGACCAGCGCACCCGACAGGATCTCGCTCGCGTCGGGCGTCGTCTCGAGGTCGAGCGACAAGAAGCGCAGCTTCGGTTGCACCGTCGCGGGCGCGAGCTGCGGATTGCGGAAGCACAGCACGCCGTTCGGCAGGGCTTCGGGTTCGCCCTCGACCGCGACGCCGCTCTTGATGCCGAGGTCGATCAGGTAGCGATACGGGAAGCGGATGTCGGCTTCGAGCGCGACGGCGCCGCCGAGCCGCTCGCGCAGCCGCGCGACATCGCCGGGCAGCTTCGTCTCGACGCGCAGCACCTCGCGCCCGCGCAGATCGCGCAGCCCACACGGCTCGATGCGCAGGCCGCGCTCGCGGGCGAGAAGCGACTCGGCGTCGCGCAGCACGAAGCAGTACGGCTGGAAGCGGTCGTCCTCTACGAGGAACGCCGGGCCCGCGTCGAGCCGCCCGAAGAGCTGCACGATCGCGCGACCGCGCTCCACGCGGTGGGTCGGCTGCAGGATCATGCCGGTGCGACGCACGCCCCGAAGGTACGGGGCGCGCGGCCCGCTAGCTTCAGCCCGTGGCCCGGAAGAGCGCAGACGGCCTCCACGCGCGCATCCACGCCGTCGTGGGCCGCGTCCCGCGCGGGCGCGTCGCGAGCTACGGACAGGTGGCGCGCGTGGCGGGCCTGGCGTCGCATGCGCGGCTGGTCGGCTACGCGATGGCCGCGCTGCAGACCGGCACGAGCGTCCCGTGGCACCGCGTCGTGAATGCCCAGGGTCGCGTGAGTCCGCGCGCCACGCCGGGCGCCGACTCGCTGCAGCGCGCACTGCTCGAGCGCGAAGGCGTTCAATTCGACGCGCAGGGTCGCATCGAGCTCGCCCGCTTCGGCTGGCAGCCGCGCGATCGCGCGCGCCGCGCAGCGAACGCGCTCCGATGACGTCGCCGCACCCACAGGCCGAGGATGAATCGATGGCGTTCATCATGCACGAGATCCCCGGCATCCATCCCGATGTTGCGCACTGTGCGCGGCCCGTCGGACTTGGGTGTGCGACCGAGGGACAGTCCCCTTCGTTCTCGATGTCGCTCGTCTGCTCGAATTCGTGGCGATCCTGTGAGCGCCGCCGATCGTCGACTCACCGGCGCTCGTCCCGGTCGCGGTTCGCGCGGTCCGCGCGGCGCAGATCGGCGAGGAGCAGGTCGGCGTTGATCACGGTCAGCTCGGCGGTCGTGAAGGCGACGCCATCGAGCGTCGCGGCGCGCAGTCGAATGGCGCCGCCGCTCCCGACTTCGTCGAAGTGGCACTCGAGTCGCCCGCCCGGCAGCGCCTTCCAGCGGTCGCCCAGCTCGAAGGCGACCGCCGCATCCGACGCATCCGACGTCGCCTCGACCACGCGGGCCTCGGGGAAACGGCGGGTGAGAACGTCCGTGCAGAGTTCTACCGCCGGTTCGCGATCCGGCGCACATGCGAGAGCAAAGAGCGCCGCCGCGCAGAATGCAATCGAGACGGGATGCGGCATGACTCCACCCTTCCGAGGTACCGAGCACCGCGCTGCTACCGGCCAGCCATTCCCAGAAGCACGCGGCGTGCCGCAGCGCGGGCCCGGCAGCGCGCACGCAGGCAATGCTCTGAGGTTGCCATTCTCGTGCACTCTCCGGCGCGCGTTCGCGATGTCTCAACCGGGGCATTCGGCCGTTGCCGCGAACGAAACCGTATCCGGGGCCTCGAATCGTACTTGGAGGACGACACGGCGCGACCCCACCCGACGCGGCTTCTGATTGGCGCCGGGCCGCCGCGTTCGGCATACATCGCGTCTCCGCGCCCAGGAGAACCCGCATGGCACGCGCCTACTGGCTCGTGAAGACGGAACCTTCGACCTACTCGTGGGAAGACCTGGCGCGCGACGGCAGCACGCGCTGGGACGGCGTGCGCAACGCCCAGGCGCGCATCCATTTGGCGGCGATGAACGCGGGAGACGTGGCACTCGTGTATCACTCGGGCGGCGACAAGGCGGTGGTCGGGATCGCCAGGGTCACACGCAAGGCGTATCCCGATCCCAGTGCGGAGGATCCGCGCTGGCTCGCCGTCGACCTCGCGCCGCTGCGCCCGCTCGCGCAGCCCGTCTCGCTCGCCACTGTCAAGCAGGACGCGAAGCTCGCGAAGCTGGCCCTGGTGCGACACTCGCGGCTCTCGGTGATGCCGGCGAGCGCTGCGGAGTTCGAGCGCATCCTCGCTCACGGCAAGACGAAGGCGCCGCGATGAGCAGTGCCCTCGACGCACTGGTCGAGCTGCTCGACCTCGAAGAACTGGAAGTGAACCTCTTCCGCGGACGCTCGCCGCAAGAGCAGCGCCAGCGCGTGTTCGGCGGTCAGGTCGCGGGACAAGCGCTCGTCGCCGCGACGCGCACAGTCGCGCACGGGCTCGTGCACTCGCTCCACGCCTACTTCCTGCGCCCCGGCGATCCGCTCGTTCCGATCGTCTTCCAGGTCGACCGGATCCGCGACGGCAAGAGCTTCACCACGCGTCGCGTCGTCGCGATCCAACACGGCGAGGCGATCTTCCATCTGTCCGCGTCGTTCCAACCGGAGGAGTCCGGTCTCGAACATCAGGACCCGATGCCTGCGGCGCCCGACCCCGAGACGCTGCCGACCTGGCAGGAGCGCATGGCGCCGGTCATCGACAAGGTTCCCGACGAGATGCGCAGCTGGCTCGAACGCGAGCGCCCGATCGACCTGCGCTACGACGGAGAGATCGCGATCTTTCACGCCGATCCGCGACCGCCGCGTCAACAAGTCTGGATGCGCGCCGACGGCAAGCTGCCGGACGACCCTGCCCTGCACGCGTGCGTGGTTGCGTACGCCTCCGACATGACGCTCGTCGACACGGCGCTGCTGCCGCACGGTGTCGCGTGGACCGACGACACCTACATGGTCGCGAGCCTCGACCACGCGATGTGGTTCCACCGCCCGTTCCGCGCCGACGAGTGGCTGCTCTACGACCTCACGAGCCCGAACGCCTACGGTTCGCGCGGCTTCTCGCAGGGCCGCATCTTCACACGCGACGGGCGCCTCGCGGTATCGGTCGCGCAGGAAGGTTTGATCCGAAGACGCACGAAGTGAGGAGCGCGCAGATGTCCGACTGGCTGTGGTGGCGCGACGGCGTCGTCTATCAGATCTACCCGCGCTCGTTCCAGGACGCGAACGGCGACGGCGTCGGCGACCTCGAAGGCATTCGCCAGCGGCTCGATCATCTCGCCTGGCTGGGCGTCGATGCGATCTGGCTCTCGCCGTGCTTCCCCTCGCCGATGGCCGACTTCGGCTACGACGTCGCCGACTACTGCGACATCGACCCGCTCTTCGGCACGCTCGCGGACTTCGACCGCCTGCTCGCCGACGCGCACACCCGGAACATCAAGGTCGTGCTCGACTGGGTTCCCAATCACACGTCGGATCGACACGGCTGGTTCGTCGAGTCGCGCGCGAGTCGCGACAACGCGAAGCGCGACTGGTACGTCTGGCGCGACGCGAAGCCCGACGGATCGATGCCGAACAACTGGACGAGCATGTTCGGCGGTCCCGCCTGGGAACCCGACGACACGACCGGCCAGCTCTACCTGCACTCGTTCCTGAAGGAGCAGCCCGACCTCAACTGGCGCAATCCCGAGCTGGTGGAGGCGATGCACGACGTGTTGCGCTTCTGGCTCGATCGCGGCGTCGACGGCTTCCGCATCGACGTGATCCACCGCATCGCGAAGGACGCCGCGCTGCGCGACAACCCGCCCGCCCCCGGCTCGCTCTACACCTGGGGCAACCAACGCCACGACCACGACGAGAACCACCCCGACATCCACGCCGAGCTGCGCGCGCTGCGCGCGATCACCGATTCCTACCGCGAGCGCATGCTGGTCGGCGAAATCGGCTTGCCGCCGAAAGAAGTCGCGACCTACTACGGGGACGGAGATGAACTCCACCTCGGCTTCAACTTCGCGTTCCTGCACTGCCCGTGGGACGCCGCGCGATTCCGCACCGAGATCGAACGCTTCGAGCGCCTGCTCCCGCCCGGAGCCTGGCCCGACTTCGTGCTCTCGAACCACGACGTCCCGCGCCACGCGAGTCGCTACGGCCAGCCAGCAGGGCGCGAAGCGCCTGGCCCGCCGGGTCATCAGACCGGGCGCGAAGCGCCTGGCCCGCCGGGTCATCAGACCGGCGGCGACGCGCGCGCCCGGCTGGCCGCCATGATGCTGCTCACGCTGCGCGGCACGCCCTTCCTCTACTACGGCGAAGAGATCGGAATGCGCAACGTCCCGGTCCCGGAGGACCGCCTCCAGGACCCCCTCGCCCGGACGCTGCACCCGTCGCTTTCGCGCGACCCCGAGCGCACGCCGATGTGCTGGAACGCGACGCCGAACGCCGGCTTCACGACCGCCGCCACTCCCTGGCTCCCGATCGGTCCGCAACCGCCGCGCACGGACGTCGCCACGCAACGCGAAGACCGCGCGTCGCTGCTCTGGCTCTACAAGAACCTGCTCGCCCTGCGCCGCAACCACGACTCGCTGCACCGCGGCAGCTACCGATCGCTCGACGCACCCGAAGGCGTGCTCACCTATGAACGTCGCAGCAACTCCGAGATCGCCCGCGTCGCCCTCAACTTCAGCGACCAACCCCGCAACATCTCGCTCGGCAGCGGCCGCATCACGCACCAGCTCCACACCAACGCGAGCGCGGCCGTGGCAACCTCCGCCGACCTCCGACTCGGCCCTTGCGAAGGCGTCGTCCTCATTTTGACCACATAACGAGGCGCGGTCCGATGAAGGGTGCCGCGCGCAGTTCCGCAGGCCGCTGACCCATCACGACCGAAGCGCGAAAGTCTTGCACCTCGCAACTCCCGATCGAAGCCGCAAGGTCGAGAGCGTGCCGAGGATGTTCGAGCACGGCACCCTTCATCGGACCGCGCCTGGCAACCACCCCCAACCAACAGCCTTGACGGCACGGGAACATCGCCCACCCTCCGCCCAGGGGTGAGACCGCCGCATGGCGCGCGCCAAAGTCGCGTACGACGAAAAATCGATCAAGACACTCGACGCGCTGGAACACATCCGGCTGCGCAGCGGTATGTACATCGGGCGACTGGGCGACGGTTCCGGCCCGCAAGACGGCATCTACGTGATGCTCAAG
>JAGSPS010000143.1 GCA_018262315.1 Deltaproteobacteria bacterium
CTGTACTTCAACCGCCGCCATGATCGCGTCGGACATCTGGTGCAGAACCGCTTCCGCTCGCGCCCCGCGCGCGACGACGCGGACGCGATGGGATTGATCCGCTATGTGCATCTCAATGCCCTGCGCGCCCGGCTGGTCGACTCGCTCGATCAACTCGCTCTCTTCCCCTGGTGCGGGCATGGCGCGCTTCTCGGCGTGCAATCCGCACCGCGTTTCCACGACACCAGCGCCGCACTCGCGTACTTCGACACCACCCCGCACATCGCGCGCGAGCGACTCGGCGAGTGGATGCGCGCTGGCGACGCACCCGAAGCGCTCGACGCGGCGCCGGTCGCGTGCGTCGATGGCGAAGCGTTCACGACCTTTCTGGCGTGGCGCGCGCGTGTATGCGCCGCCCACGGCGTCGATCTGCGCGACCTGACGGAAGGATCGCGCGAACGCGCCGTGACGAATGCCCGGCGCATGCTGGCGCTGGATGGAGTGGATCGACTGGGGCTCACCGCCGCGCAGGTCGGCCGGGCAATCGGAGCGACCGCCTCTGGAGTCTTGCGCGCTGCGCAGACGGCGCGCGTGGCGAGCGGCGCGTCGAAGGGGCCGTCGCCGAGCTGAGGTGTGTCCCTCGAGTCCTCAGCCAGTCCACGGCGAGGACCGTCCCCTTTCTCACTTGATGTGGAGGTCGCGTTGGGGGAAGGGGATTTCGATGGCGGCTTCGCGGAGGACGGCGTTGACGGCGATCGCGATGCGACTACGGACTTCGAGGTGGGTGGCGAGTCCCGTCCAGATGCGCAGTTCGAAGTCGAGAGCGCTGTCGCCGAAGCCGCGGAAGAGCGCGAGCGGGGGCGGATCGTCGAGCACGTCGGGCGACGCCTTTGCGACGTCGAGCAGGATCGCGAGCACGCGCTGCGGATCCGTGCCATAGGCGACGCCCACCGGCAGCTCGATGCGCCGCTGCCGATCCGAGAGCGTCCAGTTGACGACCTGCTCGGCGATCAGGTTGGCGTTCGGCACGATCACTTCGGCGCCCTGGAAGGTACGCAAGGTGCTCGAGCGGATGCCGATGCGCTTCACTTCACCCGTGAGATTGCCGACTTCGACGGTGTCACCCACCTGGATCGGGCGCTCGTAGAGCAGGATCAGACCCGAGATGAAGTTGTTGACGATGTTCTGCAAGCCGAAGCCGATGCCGACGCCAAAGGCGCCCGCCAGCACCGTCACCTTGGAGAGGTCGATGCCCGCCGCGCCGAGCGCGAGCAGGAAGCCGATGACGAGCAAGGCGTAGGCAGCGGTGTTCGAGATGGCGTGCGGGATGCCGCGTTCGAGCGACGTGCGCGGCAGCACGTCCTCTTCGAGCAACACGCGCACCGCGCGCGAGAGCAGCATCGCCACGCCCACCACGGCGCCAAACGCCAGCACGTCGCCGAGCGAGATGGCGACCGTCCCCATCTGCACCGGTGTGCCGACCATCCAACGCAGCGAATCGAGGAGGGGATCCGCGAGGGTCAGCCGGTCGAGCGAGACGTAGGCCCAGAGTCCGATCGCGGCCCACTCGAGGCTGCGGTCGAGGAAACGCTCGATGGCGTCGCGATAGCGCGAGACGACGTGGAGCCCGGATAGGGGATCCGAGCCAAGCGCCGCGGGTACGATCGGGCGGACAATGACGACCACGCCCGAGAGCACCATCCCGACGTAGACGCTGATGAGGAGACCTTCGCCCAGCACCTTGCCCAGCGTGAAGAAGCCGAGCGCGTCGGCAACCGCTGCCGCGGCGAACGTGACCGCCATGCCCCGCAGCACACGGACCAGCCAACGCGTCGAGCCGACGACGCGCGAGAGCTGCTCGAGGCGGTTGGTCCGCAGCAGCCAGACCACGAGCGCCATCGCGGCCAGCATCTCGAGCAGGAACAGCGACCGCTCGAGCAGCTCGACGGACTGGACGGCGTAGCGCAAGCGATCGACCAGATAGAAGCCGGCGACCGCGTACCAGAGCCGCCGCAGCTCGGCCGGAAAGACCTCGAAGAGCAGCACCAGAATTGGGATGAGGATCAGCAGGCCGGTGAGGCCGGTGATCACCAGCGGCGCGTGTGGATAGAGCCGGGGGGTGACGAGCAACGCGCCGACCAGAGCGACCGAAATGGGACTCTCGTAGACGCGCGGCGCCGGACCGATCTGTTTGCCGGCGGCGCGACGCTGGCGCGCCCAGCGCCGCAACAGCAGCGCGAGCGCCAAGAGGCCCACGAAGAGCAGGCCGTGGATCCGGATCCGATCGACACTCAGTTCGGCGAAGCTGCGCAGGCTGTCCAGGTCGCGATTGCCCGCGTCGCGCACGCGCTTCAGCACCGAATCGACGCTCTGCGCCTTGCTCGCGGAGATCCACAACGGCTTGCGATCCGCCTCGAAGAGACGGCCGCGAATCTCCCAACGCGCGCGGCTCACGTTGTCGAGCAGCAACGAAATCGTGGTCCAGAGCCTGGCGACGTCGCTCTGTTGCGTGAGCGCAGCGCTGCGCTCGTCCTGGATCTCGCTCTGGACGGCGCGCACGTCCTTGCGCACGGCGCGCACGCGGTCCAGTACGGCGTCGGGCACCTTCTCGGCGCGTGCGCCTTCGAGCGTGAGATCCCAGGTATCCTTGAGGTCCGCCAGCTCGGCGACGCGCGCCTCGAGCATTTCGGCGCGCGCGCGCGTCGAAACCTGCCAACCGTCGATCTCTTCGCGGAGCGCCCCGAGCGTGCGCTCGAGATCGAGCAGACGGTCCAGACCGGCACGCGTCTCGATCGCCTCTTCGACGGCGGCGACGCCCTTGTCGAGATCCTCGCTGCGCTTCGACAGCGCCTCGGCGATCTCCTTGCTGCGCGCGTCGGGCGCCACCTCGATCTCGATCGCGCGCAGCCGCTGGATCGCCGCTTCGGCGCTCGCGGCGATCTCGGGCAGCGCGATCGCGGTGGGTGCGATCGGCGGCGGCAGCGGCGGCGACCCGTTCTGGAGCACGGGCGGGATCGCCAGCGGCGGCTGCGATTCGCTGCTCGGCGGCGGCAGCAACTGTGCATCGGAGCGCGACGCGAGCCCGAGCCACACACAGGCGAGCAGGAGCGCAACCCGAAGAGCGCGCCGCGTCCACGAACTTCGCATCAATCGAAACTCACGACGCTGCGGATCGACTCGCCGGCGTGCATCAGGTCGAAGGCCTCGTTGATCGCGCCGAGTCCGAGGCGGTGTGTGATCAGCGCGTCGATTTCGATCTTGCCGTCCATGTACCAATCGACGAGCTTCGGCACGTCGCTTCGACCGCGTGCGCCGCCGAACGCGGAGCCGCGCCAGACGCGACCGGTCACGAGCTGGAAGGGACGCGTCGCGATCTCCTGCCCGGCGCCCGCGACGCCGATGATCACGCTCTGGCCCCAACCCTTGTGACAGCACTCGAGCGCCTCGCGCATCGTCGCGACATTACCGATGCACTCGAAGGAGAAGTCGGCGCCGCCACCTGTCAGATCGACGAGGTAGGCGACCAGATCCCCTCGCAGTTCGGCCGGGTTCACGAAGTGGGTCATGCCGAAGCGCTCGGCGAGCGGCTTCTTCTTGGGATTCAGGTCGACGCCGACGATCTGGTTGGCGCCGGCCAGGCGCGCCCCCTGGATCGCCGAAAGCCCGACGCCGCCGAGGCCGAAGACGACGACGTTGTCGCCGGGCCGCACCTTCGCGGTGAAGAGCACCGCCCCGATGCCCGTGGTGACGCCGCAGCCGAGCAGGCAGGCGGCCTCGAAGGGTGCGTCGGGGCGGATCTTCGCCACCGCGATCTCGGGCAGCACCGTGTAGTTCGCGAAGGTCGAGGTGCCCATGTAGTGACGCAGCTCGCGGCCCTGCGCGTCGCGGAAGCGGCTGGTGCCGTCGGGCATCAGGCCCTGTCCCTGGGTCGCGCGGATCGCCTGACACAGATTGGTCTTCCCCGAGAGGCAGAACTCGCAGTTTCGGCACTCGGGCGTGTAGAGCGGGATCACGTGATCGCCCTGGGCGACCGAACGGACGCCGGCGCCCGTTTCCACGACGATGCCGGCGCCCTCGTGTCCGAGCACCGACGGGAAGATTCCTTCCGGATCGGCGCCCGAGAGCGTGAAGGCGTCGGTGTGGCAGACGCCGGTGGCCTTGATCTCCACCAGCACCTCGCCCTCGCGCGGGCCCTCGAGACGAATCGTCTCGATCGTGAGCGGCTTGCCGGCGGCGCGAGCCACGGCGGCGCGAACGTCCATACGGCTCCTGGTTCCGAAGGAAGTGCGTCCGCAACGTAGCAGCGGCCGCGCCGTCCTCCGGTTGGGAAGGTCGCGGCGTGACGGGCATGTCATCCCGTGCGACTCGTTGTGGGAGAAGATGCCGGCCGTCGAAATCGGGAGCGGACTTGCGCTGCTCTTCGGCGGCGGCGAGGCGCTGGTGCGAGGCGCCGTCGCGCTCGCGCACCGGCTCGGCCTCTCGAAGGCCCTCATCGGTGCGACGGTCGTCGGCTTCGGCACCTCGGCGCCGGAACTCGCGGTCGCGGTCGATGCGGGCCTCACGGGGCACGGCGCGATTGCCCTCGGCACCGTCGTGGGATCGAACATCTGCAACGTGCTGCTGGTGCTGCCCGTGGCCGCCCTGATCCTTCCGGTGCGCTGGTCGCGGCGCGCGATCCGTCGCGACGCGACGGCGCTGTTGGTCGCGCTGTTCGGCGTCACGACGTTCGCGATCGTCGCCGAGCGCCGAGCCCCTTCAGTCGCCGTGGACCTGCTGAGCGAGGAAGCCGACGCGCTCGACGCGGTGCCGTTCCCGCTGGCGCTCGCAGTGCTCGGCACGATCGGGGGCATCGCGGCGGTGGTCGGCGGCGCCGATCTGCTGGTCGAGGGCGCGACCGAGCTGGCGCGCCGCTTCGGGGTCTCGGAGGCGACCATCGGCCTCACGCTGGTGGCCGTCGGAACGTCGCTGCCTGAACTCGCGGCCGGCGCCGCTGCGGCGAGGCGCCAACACCCGGAGGTGGCGCTGGGCAATGTGCTCGGCAGCAACGTCTTCAACCAACTCGGCATCGTCGGCGCGGCGGCGCTGATGGCGCCGCTCGCGGTGCCACCCGAGGTCGCGCGCGCCGATCTCTGGGCGATGCTCGCGCTGATGGTCGCGACCGCGGCGGGGCTTCTTTTGGCCCGGCGTCTCGGGCGCGCGCCGGCACTCGTCGGGCTGCTGCTCTACGCGAGCTGGGTTGCCTTCAAGCTGTGAGCGTGGCGGACGCGGTCTGCCGGCGGCGACCCGGCACAGGCACTCAGCGACCGCGCGTCAAGCGCCCGACGTCGATGTAGCGGCGGATCTGCGCCTTGTTGCCGACCGGCTTGCCACCGGCGTCCCAGATCTCGATGCGGTTGCCGGTGCCGGTCTGCACGTTGATGATCACGTCGGCCACGACCGAGATCACGCGGGGCTCGGCCACCCCTTCCCAGCTCTCGTGCCACTTTCCGGTCAGCGAGTCGTCCCCGCTCCAGCGGTGGTTGTGATAGAGGATCTTCCACAGCTCCTGCTTCTGGTCGTAGGCGAACGAGTAGAGCGGCTGGAGCGTTTCCTTGTCGATGTAGATGTCTTTGTACGCGTAGGGATGATCCGAGTTCCTCGGCGTCATCCGAACGATCACTGCGTGGCGAAGATCCCAGCGGTCGTTGGCGAACGAGAGGCCGTAGGGACCGAAGTTCTGGTCCTTGACGTACGGGTAGCCCTTCACCTTGGTATTGAACGGCGCGATCACGTTCTGCTCGCCGAGGCATTTCCATTCGTACTGGGGAACGACGCCGTTGAACGAGAACAGGTCGTCGAGCGTGAAGTCGGTGCCGGAGATCGCGTCGGTGCGCTGCGCGGTCGAGATGCGGCGCACGCGGCGCAGCGTCGGCACATAGACCCAGGTGTCGTCGTTGCGCGCTTTCGCAAGCGGCATGTCCGACTCTTTGTAGCGATAGCTGAGCAGCATGATGCCGCGCGCATCGAAGGGCGCGGTCACTTCGGCGCCGCTGGCGTTCTTGCGCGTCTCGCCGCGGAACATGTCGCCGCCCTGTTCGAGCAGCGACGGCTCGGGACGGTGCGAGAGTTCCACGCCGCCGCCCGTGCCCTCGTAGTAGAGCGGCAGCTCTTCGCCGCGATCCCAGTACGAGTAGTAGAAGCTCGAGACCCCGCTCGGCGGCGCCCAGCGGTAGTGGAAGTCCCAGATCATCTTGGTGCCGGCGTCGGGATCGCCCTTGCAGTCGATCTTGTCGATCGGGAAGGGCTGCCCGGTGGTGTAGCCCTCGAGCGAGCCGTCGGGGCCGAGCTTGGATTGTCCGGCGAACTTCGCGGTCGCCTCGCTGTAGACGGACGCCGGCGCGTAGTTTTCGTAGAACGGGCCGACCTCCAGCTTCATCCCCTCGAAGAAGAAGAAGTCGCGATTCGCCCAGACCTCCTTGGGGAGAAAGGGCTTGAGTTCTTCGAGCGTCTCGAAGGAAATCACGTCGCCCGGCTTGAAGGACGGTCCTGCCGCGCTGCTGTCGTCGGCTGCGTACGCTGCGGGCGACGCGGCGGCGATCAGGAGTGCGGCTGTCGAGAACAGCCGAAGCGCAGAGCGTCGCATGCAGGGCCTCCGGGGATGAGGCGGCCGAGCTTATAACGGAACGCGGCGTTCCGCATCCCCGGAGATCCCCGGTTTCGAGGCCTTCGACAGCAGCGCGGACGTTCGCAGCAGAGACCAATCGGCGCCTCTCAATGTGTTGGGGGGTCAGGTAGTGTGCGCCGGCATGGCGACGCGCGAACGACCTCGAACCAGCCATCCCGTGAGCGACGCCGAACGCGCGCGCTGGGCGCCGCTGCTGCCGCGCGAACCCGTTCGCTTCGGGCCGGAGTTCGCGTGGGGCGTCGCGTCATCGGCGTTCCAGTCCGAGGGCGGCGACGTCGCGAACGACTGGGTGGACGCCGCGCGCGCCGGTCGCGTGCCGCCGAATCCCGGCAACGGCTTCTGGGAGCGCGCCGAGGCGGACCTGCAACTCGTCGCGAGCCTCGGCTTCCGCCACTACCGGCTCTCGGTCGAGTGGAGTCGCGTCGAGCCCGCGCGCGGCCGTTTCGACGGGGCGGCGCTCGACCGCTACCGCGCGATCTGCGACGCCGCCAGCGCCGCAGGTGTGACGCCCTGGGTGAACCTCTTCCACTTCACGCACCCGCGCTGGTTCGCCGCGCGCGGCGGTTTTCTCGAGCCCTCGAATCACGGCGACTTCCTGCGCTACGTCGAGCGCGTCGGCCGCGCGCTGGCTCCCCACGCGCGTCACTTCCACGTCGCGAACGAATCGATGGTCTACGTGCTGACGGGATACCTGATGGGCGTGAACCCGCCCTTCGTGAAGGACGCCGCGTCGGCGTTCGCGATGACGCGTCACGTGCTCGCGCTGCACGCCGACGCCTACCGCATCTTGAAGTCGATGCAGCCGCAGCCCACCGTCGCGACCATCGAGGTGTATCTCGACGCGCGCCCCGAGAATCCGGACGACGCGCTGCAATGCGACGCCGCGCAGCGCTTCGACGCCTGGTACCACGGCGTCCTGCTCGAAGCGCTCGCAACGGGCTGGGTGCGCGTTCCCACCCGCGAGCCGGAGCGGAGCGAGGGCGGAAAACGGGCTCGCGGCGAGTGGAACGAGCCCGAAGAGATCCCGCATCTGCGCGGCGCACTCGATGTGTATGGCTTCAACTTCTACAACTCCACGAGCTTCGGCGCGCACGGGCCGGGCTCGTGGTCCGATCTCGCCGATCCGCCCGTCGATCGCATGGACCGCAAGGTGCACCCGGGCGGCCTCGAAGACGGCCTCGTGCGCGTCGCGAAGGCATTGCCCGGCGTGCCGCT
>JAGSPS010000144.1 GCA_018262315.1 Deltaproteobacteria bacterium
GCATGAGCCGCTTCTACATCGAGCACTGGACGGCGCATCGCGAGTACTTCCAGATCTTCTGGGCGCTCGAGAACGAACCGGTGATCGGCGAGCTGCCCGGCGCGGTCGTTGCGCAGGTGACGGCGCTCTGGGAGCAGTGCCTGGTGCTGCTCGCGGGGGTGTTCGAGCGCGGCGCCCGCGAGGGCGTCTTCGTCGCGCACGATTCCTGGGAGGTCGCGAACATCCTCTGGACACTCGCCAATGGCCTGATCCAGCGCGAACAGGCGCAGGCTCCGCGCAGTCTGCGCCGCAACACGCTCGAGCAGGTCTTCGAGGACGCCGTCGAGCTGGTGCTGCGCGGACTGGCGCCCGAGTCCGCTAAGGCCGCTTCCTGATCCCCGGCAGCACGCGCGTGTAGGCGCCGAGCCCGAGCGCGAGCAACGCCGCGATGAATGCGAACGAAAGCTTGCCCGCGACCGCGCGCCGCGCGATCTCCGCACCGGCGCTGCGCTGTTCCTCGACGCTCGCGTCCGCTGGCAGCGTGCGCATACCCGCGAGCAGATCGGGTAGCGCGAGCAAGAGCGCAAAGAACACGAAGAGTGCGAAGAAGTAGATCAGGAACAGCGTGAACTCCGGCCGAAACGTCGGGCCGGGACGCGGGCCGAGCGGAACGCGCTGCGGATCACTCATCGCCCGGACGCTAGCAGGACTGCTAGCTTGGCCGATCGATGTGCGCAGCCGATCCCGGGCACGACGAGGGCAATCCGCGCAGCGGGCGCCGACTCGTCGTCGTGGACGCAGCCAACTGTCTCTACCGCGCGTTCTTCGCGATTCCTCCGCTGCGCAGCCACGACGGGACGCCGACCAACGCGGCGCTCGGCTTCGTGAACATGCTGATGAAGGCGTTGCGGGAGGAGCAGCCGGATCACGTCGTCGTCGTCTTCGACGCGCGCGGCGCAGCGGACGGCCGCCGCGCTCTCTACGCCGAGTACAAGGCAAACCGCGACGCGCAGCCGGAAGACCTTTCGCTGCAGGTGCCGCTCGTCCGAGAACTCGTCGGCGCCTACCAGATTCCCATTCTCGAAGTGCCGGGCTGCGAGGCCGACGACGTGATCGCCACGTTGGTCGCGACCGCGCCCTCCGACATGCGCGTCTCGATCCTGTCGACCGACAAGGACCTGATGCAGCTCGTTTCGGAACGCGTCGAGCTGATCGACACCATGAAGGGACGCCGTTTCGGCCCGGCGGAGGTGGAGGAGCGCTTCGGCGTTCCGCCCGCGCGCGTGCTCGACCTGCGCGCCCTGATCGGCGATCCCTCCGACAACATTCCGGGTGTGAAGGGGATCGGCGAAAAGGGCGCCGCGAAGCTGATCGCCGAGTACGGAACGCTCGAGAACCTGCTCGCCCACGCCGGCGAGATCCCGGCGGGGCGAACCCGCAGCGCGCTGCAGGAGCAGGCCGATGCGGCGCGGCTCTCGAAGCGACTCGCCGCGCTGCAAGACGACGTCGCGCTGCCGCTCACGCTCGCGGATCTCGCGCGCCGCGCTCCCGACCGCGAGCGGCTGCGCCAGCTCTTCCGGCGCCTGGGATTCACGCGACTGCTCGCCGAACTCGAGTCGCGCGACGCGGCCGGCGGCAGCGCCGAGCCCGCGGCCGAGACGGTCGCAGCGATCGCGACCGAGGTGATGCGCGATGCCGCCGCGCTGACGCGACTCGCGGGCGAAATCGCGAAGCGCGACGGCGTGGTCGTGGTGCCGGTCGGCGCGGGTGAGAACGCGCTGCACGAAGCGCCCGTGGGCTTCGCCTTCGCACTCGAAGCGGGTCGCGCAGCCTACGTGCCGTTCGGACACGCAGGCCTCGCGTCGCATCCCCAACTCGCGCGGGAGGCGGTGATCGCGTGCGTCGCGCCGCTGCTCGGTGTGGGCCGGTGGGGTGGCACCGAGACCAAGGCGGTGCTCGCGCTGCTGGGCGACTGCGGCCGCGAGCCGGCTCCCCCGATCTGGGACGCCGAGATCGCCGGATTCCTGCTCGATCCGGCGGGGACACGCGGAATTGTCGCGCTCGCCGCGCAGCATCTCGGTCGCCGCGTCCGCTCCTGGGAGGAGTTCGCCGGGCGTGGCGCGAAGGCCGTGCCCGCGACGGATCTGCCGATCGAGACGACGGCCGTCTGGGCTGGCGAAATGGCCACTGCCGTCGCCGAACTGGCACCGCTGCTGCTCGAGCGCCTCGCGCGCGACGGCATCGACGCGCTGTTCCGCGACGTCGAGATGCCGCTCACCGCCGTCCTCGCGCGCATGGAGCGCGCCGGCGTGCGCGTCGACGAGGCGGCGCTGCGCGCGCTCTCGCGCGAATACGAGCGCGAACTGCTGCGGCTCGAGACGGAGATCCATGAACTGGCCGGAGGGCCGTTCCAGATCGCGTCCCCGAAGCAGCTCCAGGCCGTGCTCTTCGAGAAGCTGAAGCTGCCGGCGGTGCGCAAGACCAAGACCGGCTTCTCGACCGACGAATCCGTGCTCGAGCAGCTGGCGTCGCAGCACCCGCTGCCGGCGCGCATCCTGGCCTACCGGCGGCTCGCCAAGCTGAAGAGCACCTATGTCGACGCCTTGCCGCCGCTGGTCGACGCGAAGAGCGGTCGCATCCATCCCACGTTCCACCAGACCGGCGCCGCGACGGGACGACTCTCGGCGTCGAATCCGAACGTGCAGAACATCCCCATCCGCAGCGAGGAAGGCGTGCGGATCCGCGAGGCGTTCGTCGCGCGCGAGGGAGCGCTGTTGCTCTCGGCCGACTACTCGCAGGTGGAGCTGCGCATCCTCGCGCACTTCTCGCGCGACGAGAACCTGCTCGAGGCGTTCCGCGCGGGGGAGGACGTCCATCGCCGCACGGCAGCGGGCGTGCTCGGCATCGCGCCCGAGGCCGTGAGCGCCGAGCAGCGCGCGCGCGCCAAGGCGATCAACTTCGGGATCATCTACGGCTCGACCGCGTTCGGCATCGCGAACCAGCTCGGCATCGCATCGGCCGATGCGCAGGCCACCATCGACGCCTATTTCGCGCGCTATCGGGGCGTTCGCCGCTTCCTCGACGAAACGATCGAGGGGGCGCGCGCGCAGGGCTACGTCACCACGTTGCTCGGACGGCGCCGCTATCTGCCGGATCTCGCGTCTCGCAATCGCGTGCTGCGCAACGCGGCCGAGCGGATGGCGGTGAACACGGTGATCCAGGGCACCGCCGCGGATCTCATCAAGAAGGCGATGGTCGAAGTCGACGCGGCGCTGCGCGAGGCCCGGTTCGGCGCTGCGATGATCTTGCAGGTCCACGACGAACTGGTCTTCGAAGTGCCGGCTGGCGAGATCGACGCGACGGGCCGTCTCGTGCGCGAGCGCATGGAGGCGGTGTGGCCGCTCGACGTCCCGCTGCTCGTCGAGATCGGCACGGGTCGCAACTGGCGCGAGGCGCATTGACCGGCAAACTCGCGAATAGCGGCCGACGGGCGAGAGTCAGAGGCCCGGACCGGGTGGCCGCGGCGAAGGGAACCACGCGATCGCCACCAAGGTCCCGGACGAGGGCATGCGGGCAATCAGTGACCGCGACGCGGTGGCCCGGGCCCGCGAGGGAGATCAGGAGGCATTTCGCGTGCTGGTCGAGCGCTACCAGGGACGAGCCCACGGGCTCGCGCTCCGCGTGCTTCGCGACGAAGAGCAGGCGCGCGACGCCGTTCAGGACGCCTTCGTGAAGGTCCATGCCAACCTGGCCCGCTTCGAGAATCGGTCGAGCTTCTACACCTGGCTCTATCGACTCGTGATGAACGTCTGTCTCGATGCCAAGCGCCGCGACCGTTCCGCGCGCTTCGTCGACACGCCCGAGCTGTCCGATCTGGAGCGCGTCGCGACCGCCGAGTCGATGCCCGCGAGCGAGCGGCACTTTCGCGGCCATCAGGAGGCGCCCGACGACGCACTCGAACGCACCGAGTTGCGCGGCGCCGTCGCCCGCGCGATCGCGGCGCTCCCCGACGCGGCGCGCGAGACGCTGATCCTGCGCGAAGTCGAAGGACTGAGCTACGCCGAGATTGCGGAGGCGCTCGACATTCCGAAAGGGACCGTGATGAGCCGACTTCACTATGCCAGGCGCCGCGCGCAGGAGCTCCTGCGCGAAGCGGGCATGGCCGAGGAGTTCGAAACAGAGCCGCGCAGCGGGGATCCGGATCTCGACCCGGACGATGACGATCCCGCTCCGGGCAGAGGCCAGCGATGAGTAGATGCCAGGGATTTGGTGCCTTGTTGGACGGGTATCACGACGGAGAGCTCGGTCTCGTCCAGCGCTGGCGCGTACGACGACATCTCGCGGGCTGCGGCGCATGCCGCGACGAACTCGCCTCGCTCGCGCACTTCGGCGGCTGGCTGCGCGCGGCCGTCGGCGGCGATGCGCCGGAACCCGATTTGTGGGACGCGATCGCGCGGCGGTTGCCGCCGACGCGTCGTCTTGTGCCGGAGCGGTTGCGCGCGCGCCGCGTTCCTTCGCGGCGTCACGTACTGCCGGGGCTCACGGCCACCGCCGCGGCCGCCGCGGTCGTGGCGGCGTTCCTCGTCACGACGTCCGACTCGGGCCGTCTCGCCTCGCTCGGCGGCGCGAGCGGCGTAGTCCGTTCGATCTACGCAAACAGGCGTCCGGTGATGGTGCTCGAGGCAGAGAGCAGTAACGACTCCACCATCATCTGGTTGATGGACGAGCTGGGCGAACAGTCGCCCGAGGTGAGCGAGAGTGTTGGGATCTAGACCGCTGGTGCTCGCCGTTGCATTGGGATGCGGGGCTGCCTTGGCTCCCGCCGGCGTTCTCGCACAGGTCGCCGACAGCGTCGGGCTCTCGCTCACGGTGAGTCACGCGTCGCCGAAGCCCGGGCCGATCGATCCGGGCGCCGCCGAGATCCACCGCCAGCTCCGCCATCTGTTCCGGTATGAGAGTCTGCGCGTGATCGAGCAGCGCCACGTGCAGCTGCGGATGCAGGAGCTTGGAGGCATCGATCTGCCCACCGGCAAGCGCGTGGAGTTCCGTCCGCTTTCGATCACGACCACCGGCGTCCTGATCGCGGTAGAGATCCCGGGCACGCTCCAGACGGACGTGCGTGTGCCCAACCGGAAACAGGTCGTGATCGGCGTGGACAGCTACCAGGACGGCAAGCTCATCCTGACGCTCCAGCCCGATTACTAGGCCGTGGTTGCCAGGCAATCGGCTAGCCCCACCGGGCCAAGAAAAAAAACAGCGCGGACTCAAAAAAAATCAGAAATCCGTGACACCTCCCCTCTCGAACCGGCACTTCACTAGCAGACAGCATGAATACATCCCCTTCCCAGGGAGGCCCGGCGCCGAAAGGTGCCGGGCCCTTGCTTTGTGGGCTTCGCTTTGCGCGCTGGCAGTTTCTCCGCTCTCCGCTCAGCGGACGTGCCTGATTGGGAGGCAGCTCGGAGTCGGCGTCAGGAGCCGGTGCAGCAGAAAATGTCGGCCGGCTGTCACTCCCGCCCGAAAATCGAAGCGATCGAGCGGGAATCAGGATAAAGTGGCGGAAGTTCGGTGGCCCAGGAGGTGCGGGGGATCGCTTCCGGGCGGGGCCGCAAAACCGGCGGAGACATCAAATCATGCGCAGTCTCGTACTTCCCTCACCCGCTCGGGGGTGGTTGTGGAGCGCGCTCGGCGCGCTGGCCATGGTGTTCGGAGTCGTGACTGCGAGTCCCGCGGAGCTCCTCTCGAGCACGATCTTCCCGGCCAATCTCGGGATCGTGATCACCGTCGTTCCTCCGCTTCCTCCAATCGGGCTTCCGCTGGGTGCACCTGTGGCTCCGACGCGGGCGCGGCGCGACGGATCGGGTCAGCTCACCAAGGTCGGCTTTCCGGCGTCGGCCTTCCGGACCACGGGCCTGACGGTCGTGGTGAGTGGAACCGCTCCCACAGTTGGCGGGCTCCAGATGACTGCGAAGAACGCTCCAGGCAACTTCACTCGCCTCGGCGGTAAGTTCCACGGGGTGATGCCCCTCATAGGCAACACCCGGGTGTGCGCGTTCGGAGACTGTCCCAATGCAGCACTGAACATCACCGTGCCGCTCAGCATCGTGGGTGGCGCGGGTGTTCCGCCGGACGCCACGAAGTTCGTAGGGACGGGGACGGGCGGGAACCCCAACGCCCCCATCCTGGTCACCGTGAAAGGTGCTCCCTGGACCCAAGGCGCTGTGACGCTCACCACGCCGGACGCTGGCACGATGATGGCCACGGGCAACTTCGCCGCCCAGACGCAGACGACGATGGGCGCCACCTACATGAACGTCGTCGAGCTGGTGACGCCGATCTTCATCTCGACCAGCGTCTCCCTCTCGTCGGTGGTTCCGGCGTACGGTTCGTTCAAGTTCACGCTCAATAGCCCGGAACCGGGAACGGTTGCTGCCCTCGGAGCGGCGATCATCAGTCTGGTCGCGATGGGAGTTGCGCGGCGCCGCTGATACGTCGCCGCGGGTCCATTTCGCAGCCGCGCGACCTGCCGTCGCGCCAGCCGAAAGTACACGCTGTCGATGCAGCGGCCGGATGCAATCGAGCATTTCGCGGCAGCCGCTTGGGAGGCGCGCCGATGAGCAGCGCCGAGCCGACCGCCGCAGCGTGTGCCCGGCGAGGAACGTCGGGCCCTGGCGAAGGCCCTCGCACGCTGCGCGAAGCGATCCCGGTGTTCTCGCGCCACGCAAGCCCGCGATTCCTGATCGCGTGTTTCGGGGTCGCGCTGGGTGTGCGCATCCTCGTGGGCCGGTGGTCGGCATGGGACGCCGCGCCGCTCGCGGGTCTGCTGCTCTACTGGCCGATCCAGGAGTGGTTGATCCACGTCTTCATCCTGCACGCCCGGCCGAAGCGAATCTTCGGCCACACGATCGACTTTCGCGTGCCGCGCAAGCATCGCGCGCATCACCGCGAGCCCTGGCGGCTCGACCTGGTCTTCATTCCCATCCACTCATTCGTCTACTCGCTCCCGCTGCTGATCGGGACCTGGTTCGCGCTGGCGCCCTCTGCGCCGTTGGCGCTCACCGGGATCGCCGGGCACCTGGCGCTGGCGCTGCACTACGAATGGGTGCACTTCCTGGTCCACACGCGCGTGCAGCCACGGCACGCCCATTACCGGCGGCTGCGCGACAATCACCGCCGGCACCACTTCAAGAACGAGAACTACTGGTTCGGAGTGACGATGTTGGGCGGCGATCGCCTGCTGCGCACGGCTCCATCCGTCGCTGCGGTGCCGGCGTCTCCCACCGCGCGCAGCCTCGAGCAGGGCGGTCGCGATGCCGCCTAGCAACCGGCGCACTCCTCTGCGCCGCATCGCTCGCGGCGTCGCGATGCTGCTCGCGTTCGGTATCGCGATCGTCGCCGTGCTCTTGTTGCACGCGCACCTCCAGATCCGCGGAATCGACCCGGAGCTGCCCTCGCTCGAGGCGGTGCGCGCGCAGGCCGATCTCGCCGGCCTGCCGATCCGGGTCTCCACCTGGAACACCGCGAGCCAGGGGATGCCGCGCAAGCAGGTCCTCGAAGCGGGTCTCGATCCCGATCCGCAAGCGCCCTACGTGATGAGCCACGCGGCGTTTCTGCTCGAATGGGCCGATGGACGCGCGCTGCTCGTGGACGCGGGGATGGACCGCGAGCAGGCGCGGTCGTTCGGACGTCCCATCGAGTGGGTCGGCGGCGAGCCGATCGTGCCGCACGGGGGAGTCGCCGAGCGCCTCGCTTCCGCTCTTGCGGGGCGCCCGCTCGCGATCGTCTTCACGCACCTGCACACCGATCACGTCGGGGGCGTCGTCTCGCTGTGTGGCGCCCTGTCGGGCGGCGCACGCCCGCTGCTGTTCCAGAC
>JAGSPS010000390.1 GCA_018262315.1 Deltaproteobacteria bacterium
CTTCTGGTCCCAGCGCTGACTGCTGCGTTGGCCGGAGTTCCGGAGTCGTGTAAGACTCGCGGTCAAGTAGAGGTCGCAACGATGTCCAGCGCGAAAGACGAACTCACCAAGCTCGTCCAAGAGCAACCTGACGACAGCACACTCGAGGAAATCGTCCGTGAAATCGCGTTTCGACTGATGGTCGAGCGTGGCTTGGCCGACTCTGACGCTGGGCGAGTCACATCGAATGACGAGATGGCGCGGCGCATCCGGTCATGGCCGCGCTGAACTGGACCGACGAAGCGCAGCGCTGGCTCCGAGACATCTTCGACTACATCGCCACCGACTTCCACGGAGCGCTCGACATCGAGCGTTTCAATCTCTGACGCGCGGTACATGACTACAAGAAGCGCACGGACCAACTTCGACGCCGTCCGCCGTTATCGCGACGCGGGCGTCGACCAAGTGATCCTGCTGGCGGTCGCCGGCAACCGCGACAGCCTGCTCGCGCGCCTCGACGAGGTCGCCAAGACGATCGTCGAGTCTGCCCAGGGCCTGTGAACCCGATCTACCAGAGCGCGCAGAACCGCGATGTGCCGGTCGCGGCGCCGGGCGAGTTCGCGCCCGTCGTTCTCCAAGGGCGTGGCGCGACGGCACCGCTGCGGATCTGGCCGCCGGTCGTGCTGGCGCCGATGGCGGGTGTCACCAACATCCCGTTCCGCGCGCTGTGCCGCCGCTTCGGTGCCGGACTCTACGTGTCGGAGATGATCACCGCGCGCGGCCTCATCGAGGGCAACGCCAAGACGCTGCACCTCGCCGGCTTCGCGCCCGACGAGAAGCCGCGCAGCCTGCAGCTCTACGGTGTCGAGCCGGTATCACTCGGCGAGGCAGTGGCGTGGCTGGTGGGCGAAGGCCGCGTCGACCACATCGACATGAACTTCGGTTGTCCGGTGCGCAAGGTCACGCGACGCGGGGGCGGCGCCGCGCTGCCGTGGAAGCGCACGCTGCTGCGGCGGCTGGTGTCGGCCGCCGTCCGCAGCGCCGGCCCGATCCCGGTGACGATCAAGTTCCGCATCGGCATCGACGACGGCCACGAAACCTTCCTCGACGCCGGCCGCATCGCCGAGGACGAGGGCTGCGCCGCCGTCGCGCTGCATGCGCGCAGCGCCGCCCAGCTCTACGACGGCAGCGCGCGCTGGGACGCGATTGCAAGACTCAAGGACGCCGTGCGCACGATCCCGGTATTCGGCAACGGCGACATCTGGGAAGCCCACGACGCGCTGCGCATGATGCGAGAGACGGGCTGCGACGGCGTCGTCGTCGGCCGCGGCTGTCTCGGCCGCCCGTGGCTGTTCCGCGACCTCGCCGACGTCTTCGACGGCCGCGAGCCCGCCGACCCGCCGTCGCTGCAGCAGGTGTTCGCGATCGCGCTCGAACACGCGGAGCTGCTGGTCACGTGGTTCGGCGAGCAGCGCGGCGTGCGGATGTTCCGCCAGCACGGCGGCTGGTACACCAAAGGCTTTCGCGGCGGCACGCGGCTGCGCCCGCGCATCATGGCGGTGACGACACTCGCCGCGCTGCGCGCCGTGCTCGCGTCGGCCCCGCACGACGACCCCTTCCCGCCCGCCGCGATGCGCGTGCCGCGCGGCAAGAGCAGCGGCCGCCAGCGCGTGGTGTTGCCCGAGGGCTGGCTCGACGACCGCGACGACCCGACGCCGCCGGGCGCCGAGGCGGAAGACGCGGCCTCGGGCGGTTAGCTGCCGCACCTGATTGTGCAGCGATCAGAGCGCCGCGAACTCCGGCCGGTAGTGCACGACGCCCGAGCGCCCCGCGAGCGAGCCGGCAGCGAGTTCCACGACGAAGAAAGCCGGCGCGTAACCTGCGCCCCCCTCGTAGTGCAACCCGCGCTGCGCCGCGGCTTCGAAGCCGAAGCGCGGGTAGTAGTCTGGATGACCGAGCACGAACACGGTCGTGTGACCCGCGGCGCGGCAAGCGTCGAGGCCGGCGCGCACCAGCGCGGAACCGATCCCCTCTCGCTGGCAAGAGGGGTCGACCGCCATCGGTGCGAGCCCCTGCGCGACGAATGAGCCGCCCCCGCCCTCCACGCACACGGGTGAGAAGAGGATGTGGCCGACGACGCGCCCGCCGCGTTCTGCCACCAGCGAGATCGTCGTGGCGCCGGCGGCGCGCAACGCGTCCACCAGCTTCGCCTCGCCGAGCTGCGGAAACGCGCGCGCATGGACTTCGAAGACGGCGCGTTGGTCCCGCGGCTCCTCGGCGCGGATCCCGATTCGCGCGGCCTCGCTCATGGCGTCATCTCGTAGCGGAAACATTGGAAGATCGCGGCCGCAATCCCCGCCGCTCCGATCGTCTCCGGGCTCCGCTCCTGCATCGCGACCGACGCTAGCCGAGCCTCGCTGCAGTCAGAACGGCACGCCGTGCGTCTTCGTCATCGCGAGGAACGCTCCACGCACGCGCGCGAAGCCGGGACCCGGCTCGCCCGCGCCGATCGTCTGGCCGTCGAGCGAGCGGACGGGCACTATGCCGGCGCCGGTGCCGGTGAGAAACACCTCGTCGGCGCCGAGCAGGTCGACACGCGAGAGCGATCGCTCGCTCGCCGCTAAGCCAAGGCCCGGCGCCAGCTCGAGCACGCTCCGGCGCGTCACGCCTTCGAGCGCGCCGTCGGTGGGCGGCGGCGTCGCGAGCGCGCGGCCGCGCAGCGCGAACACGTTCGCGACGCTCGCCTCGGCGATCGTGCCGCCGGTGTTGAGGATCAGCGCTTCGTCGGCGCCCTGCCGGCGCGCTTCGAGCTTCGCCATCGCGTTGTTGAGGTAATTGAGGCTCTTCACGCGCGGGTCGAGCGCGTCGAGCGCGGGACGCCGCCAGCTCACCGTCACCAGCTCGAGTCCGCGCGCGAGCTTTTCGGGCGGATAG
>JAGSPS010000391.1 GCA_018262315.1 Deltaproteobacteria bacterium
GCCGAGTGCGCGCGGGTGCACGAGACCCACGACCGAACTCGACACGACGTTCTTGCCCGACGCGAGGATGCGCGCGATGTCCTTCACCGCGTCGAACGGACGCCGATCGGCGGTGGCGGTGTACACGACGCAGTCGGCGTCCATCGCGAGCAGCGACTCGGCGTCGCGCGTGGCGCGCACTCCCGTCGCCGGTCGCCCGCACAGTTCGCCTGCGTCTTTGCCGTCCTTCGCCGCGGAGCTGACGAAGACACCGGCGAGCTTGAGATCTGGATGATCGAGGATCTGCCTGAGCGCGTAGCGACCGACGTTGCCGGTGCTCCACTGGATGACGCGGTAGGGCATGGGAACGGGACTCCTTCGCGTACAGCTTAGGATGTCGCGGGTGGCTTTCCCATGTCGTCGCGGCGACCGTACAGCTTGGCTTTGCACGCGGGGCAGATGCCGTGCGCGAGCCGCGGAGTTCTTTCGAGCGTGAGCAGCCCCAGCCGCACGACGGCGTCCTCCGCTTCGACCCACTCTCCATCCGGGAGGCGCATGTGCAAACAGAACGAGCATGAGACGAGCAGCGCCTTCGAGCGCGGCGCGTTCCGGGCGAGGAGTCGCAGATGGGGGCGGGGCTCGGCTGCAACGAGGACGCCGCGGAACTCGATGGCGCGTTCGCTCAGCGGTTCGATCTCGAGACGCATGTGACGCCGCATTTCTGGCGAGTCGCAGCGGAAGGGCACGATGACCGGCGCGTCCACCGCGCGCACCCGGCGTAGCAGCAGCCGGTAGATCCGCTGCGTCTCCTCGCCGGAGATGAAATCGAAGAGCGAACGCCCGACGACGCTCGAGCCGCACAGCGACGCGGCGTCGTTGCTCTCGGCGAAGGCGTCCCAATCGCCACCGACGGAGGTAATCACGTTCTCGCGGTCGATCGTCCAGACGCTCGATCGCCCCACTGCGTCCATGCCACCTCCTGCGCGGGGGCAACGCTAGCGACGCGAGCCGAGATGATCTACCGCAGGCGGAATGTCGGGTATCGCAGACATCGACCTCGTCGACCTCGACCGCTTCGCCCGCGGCTTCCCGCACGACGTCTTCACGTTGCTGCGCGCGCACTCTCCCGTCTGGTGGCACCCACCGCATCCGAAGGCGCCGGGCGGCGAGGGCTTCTGGGTGGTGAGTCGCCACGCCGAGACGCTGCAAGTGTTGCGAGACCCCGCGACCTTCTCGTCCGAAGGCGCGGCCGGCCGCGCCGGCGGCGGGACCACGCTCGACGACCTGCCGCGCGGCGTCGGTCCCGGCGTGATGCTCAACATGATGGACCCGCCGCGCCACGACGCGATCCGCGGGCTCGTCGCCAAGGGCTTCAAGCCGAGCACGATCGCGAAGCTCGAAGCCGAACTCCGCCAGCGCACGCGCGCGATCTTCGACGCCGTGCAAGGAGGTCGGCCGACGCGCAGCGAGGCACAGCCGAGCGAAGTTCATGAGTTGGGCCGCGATCGCTGCGACTTCCTGCGCGACGTCGCCGCCGAACTGCCGCTGCAGGTGACCGCGAGCCTGTTCGGTGTACCGCAGCGCGACCGCCACCAGATCTTCGAGTGGACCACCGCGTTCGTCGACTACTCGGACCGCGAGCTCGGCCAGAGTTCCGAGCACGTGCGCGACGCCGCGATCGGCATCGCGCGTTACGGTCGCGAGCTGATCGCGCGAAAACGCAGCGCGCCCGGCGACGACATGCTCTCGATCGTGGTGCACGCGGAGATTCCGGACGCGAGCGGCACGCCGCGCCGACTCGGCGACGACGAGATCATCCCGTTCCTCACGCTGCTGCTCGTCGCCGGCACCGAGACCACGCGCAACGCGATCGCGGGCGGCCTGCTCGCGCTGATCGAACACCCGGAAGCGTTTGCCGCGCTGCGCGCCGATCGGTCGCTGGTGTCGCGCGCGGTCGAGGAGATCCTGCGCTGGACGAGCCCGACGGCGTACAACCGCCGCACCGCCACGCGCGACAGCGTGCTCGGCGGCCAGCAGATTCGCGCGGGCGACAAGGTGACGCACTGGTACCCGTCGGCGAATCGCGACGAAGCGGTGTTCGCGGAGCCGTTCCGCTTCGACGTGCGGCGCGATCCGAACCCGCATCTCGCGTTCGGCCACGGCGTGCATCACTGCCTGGGTGCGAGCCTCGCGCGGATGGAGATCGCCGTGGTGTTGGAGGCGCTGCTCGAGCGCTGGAGCGAGGTGGCGCTCGACGGCGACGTCGTCTGGACGCGGAGCAACAAGCACACGGGGATGCGACATCTGCCGGTACGCTTCCGCACGCGAGGCCAGGCGCACCCAGCGCTTTGACCGCACCTGTCAAAGCAGTGGGGGAAGATCCGGGCGGTCCCCTGCTGTGAGCCTTCAACGGCGCGGCGGCCGGCCCGGATACTCCGCCGTTGGCACTCACGCGGACCCGGGCCGGTCGCCCGCGCCCAGCAGCCGCGCTCGACCCGGGCGCCGCCGCGCGGTAGAAGACGGGATCACCGAGGTTTCACCCTTGCCCCGAGTCACACCACCGTGTCCGATCCCGCCAGCTTCGCCGCCTGGATCGCGTCTGCCCCCGATCCGCTCGTGCTCGTCGCGATGCTGGCGGGCGCGGCGCTCGTGCTCGTGTCGCTCGGCTTCGCGATCGGCGCGCTCGCAACGCGCGCGTCGTTCGGCGCCGCGCTCGCCCGCGCCGGCCAGAACGAAACGGCGCTGCGCGACGCCTTCAAGGCGCTCTCGGCCGACGCGCTGCGCGAGAGCAACGAGTCCTTCCTGGCGCTCGCGAAGGAACGCCTCGGCGCGGAGCGCGAGCTGACGACCTCCGAACTCGACAAACGCACGCAGGCGATCGACGCGCTGGTGAAACCCGTCACCGATACGCTCGGCAAGGTGGACGCGCA
>JAGSPS010000392.1 GCA_018262315.1 Deltaproteobacteria bacterium
AACTCGCACCTGCACTTCGACCACGTCGGCGGCAACGCGCAACTCCCGAACGCGACGCTCGTGGTGCAGCGTCGCGAGTGGGAGGCCGCCGCCGATCCCGACCTGCGCGCCCGCAACCACTACGACCCGCGCGACTACGACCTCGGCCACGCGCGCCGACTCGTCGACGGCGAGCACGACCTCTTCGGCGACGGCCGCGTCTGCTGCGTGCCGACGCCTGGCCACACACCCGGCCATCAGTCGCTGCGCGTGCGACTCGCGAGCGGCGACGTCGTGCTCACCGCCGACGCCTGCTACCTGCGCAGCGCGCTCGATGCGATGCAGCTCCCCCCGGTCGTGCACGACCGCGAGGAGATGCTCGCGTCGTACCGCCGCCTACGCGCGCTCGAAGCCGCCGGCGCGCGTCTCTACTTCGGCCACGACCCGACGCCGTGGGCGCAGGATCCGCAGGCAGCGCTCGAGATCCGCTAGCCCGACTTCCGCAGTTGGCGCCGGAGCGACGCGACGCACGCAAGTGCCGCGACGCCGGCGACGCCGGCGCCCGGCTCCGGGATCGTTCCGACCAGGCCCGCGAAGTTCGTCGGCGTTGCTGCGGCCGCAAAGACCGGATCACCATGACCGGGATCGTTGAGCGAGTTCGATCCGTCGGTGGGCAATTCGCCGGCCGCGAAGCCCATGTCGTCGGCCCCGACGAGCGCCACCTTGTCGATGACTCCCGGCTCGAGGAAGTCGACCGGAATCTCGAAGTCGGGCGTGATCCCGGAAACCGCGAGGAAACCGGGCGTAGCGACCAGGAAATGGTGATTCGCCGTGCTCTGACCCAGCGGGACCGGGATCGACGTCGGGAACGTGAACTGCTGCCGCATCACATCCTGCTGGTAGGTCTCGAGAAGGTGACCCGCGAGGAACTCCTCGCCGGCGGCCTCGGTGAAGAACTCGACGAACTGCACGGTCCCGTCGTCATTGCTGAAGATCTCCGTCACCTCCCAGAGGTGGAACGTGGCGTGGGCCGGAGCGGCGAGCGCAGTGAAGCAGAGTGCCAGAGCGAGTGATCGACGGGTCACCGGGCGTCTCCTCTTGGCGACGTTACGCCGGACCCGGGTCGATCGGATTCGGGCGGCGCGTGAACCACCAGTAGAACGGCAGCCCGAGCGCCAGCGTCGCCAGCCCGATACCGCACTCGCGCGGGCGGTAGACCAGCATGTTCACCGCGATCGCCGCGTTCGCGACGATGTAGAGTGCGGGCACGATCGGGTAGCCCCAGGCTCGATACGGGCGGGGCCGATCCGGCGCCTTCCAGCGCAGCGCGTAGAGCGCCGCGGTGTCGCCGATCGTGGCGAGCAGGATCGCGAAGGTCGTGTAGTCGAGCACGCTCGGGAAGCTCCGCAGCACCGCCACCAGCACCAGCGACGTCGCGGCGAGCACGGCGATCGCCATCGCGGGTGTCTTGTGCGTGGCGTGGACGCGATCGACGCCGGCGAAGAAGAGCCCGTCGAGCGCCATCGCGTAGGCGATGCGCGGCGTGACCAGGATCGTCGCGTTGAGCGTCCCGAGGATCGAGACCAGCACGAGCAACGCGACGAGTGTCCCGCTCAGCGGGCCGAAGAGCGCCGCGGCGGTCCCCTCCCCTGCATTGGCCGAGTGGCGCAGCTCGGAGAGCGGCATGGCGTATAGGTAGAGCGCGTTCACGGCGAGATAGATCGCGATCACGAACGCCAGTCCCACGAAGAGCGAGCGCGGCACGTTGCGCGCCGGGTCGTGGATCTCGCTCGCGACGAAGACCGAGGCGTTCCAGCCGAGATAGGAGAACAGCACCGGCGAGAGCGCGAGGCCGAACGCGGAGAGCCCGATCGCACCGCTGGCCACGTCGGACGCAGCGAGCCGCGCGACGTCGCCGCGCCCGGTTGCAACGCCCGCCACCACGAAGAGCACGAGCGCCGCGATCTTCAAGAAGCTCGTCACGTTGTTCGCGCGCGCGCCGTGGCGCACGCCGTAGTAGTTGAGCAGCGAGGTGCCGAGCACCAGCACCACGGCCAGCGCGATCTGCTCCGACGGAGAGAGCGGCACCAATTCGGCGAGTCCGGCGGCGAAGCCGGTCGCGAGCGTCGCGACGGTGCCTGCCTGGATCACGAAGAACGAGAGCCAGCCCACCAGGAAGCCGGCGAGGGGATGGAACGCTTCGCGCAGGTAGACGTAGTCGCCGCCGGCGCGCGGGAACATCGCGCCGAGTTCGGCGTTCGCGAGCGCGCCCGCGAGCGACAGCAGCCCGCCCGCCACCCAGACCGCGAGGAAGACGCCCGCGTGCGGCAGCAGATCGGCGATCCGGCCGGGGGTGAGGAAGATCCCCGAACCGATCACGGACGCCACGACCAGGAACGTGGCGTCGAGCAGCGTGAGTTCTCGCAGCAACCCGTCGCGCGGATGGCGATCGGGTTGCTGCGAACTCATCGCAGGATTATGCCAGGAACGGAATGATGATCAGCGCGACGATGTTGATGAGCTTCAGCATCGGGTTGATCGCCGGGCCCGCCGTGTCCTTGTACGGATCGCCGACGGTGTCGCCCGTGACCGAAGCCTTGTGCGCATCCGAGCCCTTGCCGCCGTGGGCGCCGGCTTCGATGTACTTCTTGGCGTTGTCCCACGCGGCTCCGCCCGTCGTCATCGAGAGACCCACGCAGAGGCCGGACACGATCGAGCCGATCAGCAGGCCGCCGAGCGCCTGCGCGCCGAGCACGAAGCCGACCAGCAGCGGCACCACCACGGGAATCAACGCGGGCGCGATCATCAGGCGCAGCGCGGTGGCCGTCACGATGTCCACGCAGGTGCGGTAGTCGGGCTTGCCGGTGCCTTCCATCAGGCCCGGGATCTCGCGGAACTGGCGCCGCACTTCTTCGACGACCTTCCCA
>JAGSPS010000393.1 GCA_018262315.1 Deltaproteobacteria bacterium
AACCTGGTTCGCGCGCTGCGCATGCGCCTCTACCACGGGCTCGGCCCGGAGGAGGTGCTGGTATACGCAATTCGGGGTGGTCTCCATCTCGATGACCGCAAGCGCGCCGTGCTCGCGCACGAGCCGATCGAGAGCTGGGCTGCGCAGCTGGCCTCGACGCCGTATGGCGCCGCGCTCGCAGCGGCCGGCGCGACGCCGCGCCTCGAGCACGAGCTGCGCCGCGTGCGCGCCCGCGCGGCGGAGCGCGCGCTCTCGGGCTCGCCGTTCCAGATCGGTCTGATGCTGGGGTATCTGGTGCTCGTCGAGATCCAGGCCGGGGACCTGCAACGGATCCTCGAAGGCATCCGCCTGCGCCGCTCCGAGGAGTGGCTGCGCGCGGGCCTCGCGAGCACGCGGGAGCGGTGATGCTGCGCACCGCCCCGATGTCGCGTGCGCTGATCCTCGTGCCGCGCAGCCAGGTCGACACGGTGATCGAGGCAGTCGCGTCACTCGGCGTCCTCCACCTGCTCGATCTCTCGGGTCGCGAGGAGTGGAGCTGGGCGGTTCGTCCCCCCGACGTCGACGAGGCGATCCGGGCGCGCCGCGAAGCCCTGCGAGGCATCGCTGCCGTCGTCCGTTTCTTCGCACCGCCGCCGGCCGGGGACGGCGACGCGGCGGCGCTGCCGGCGCCGGACGCGGCGGAGCGTCAGCTCGAGGCATGGAGCGCCGAGATGGCGGAGCTGCGCTCGCAGCGCCAGCGCCTCGTCGAGGAGAACGGAGAACTCGAGCGGGTGCTCGGCAGCGTGACGGCGCTGTCGCCGATTGGTGTCGATCCGAGTCAGCTCCGCGAAATGCGCCTGCTGCAGCCTGCCTGCGGCTGGCTCGCCGCCCCGGACCTCGTGCGCCTCGAAGAGTCGCTGGTGCGGATCCCACACCGGACGGTGGTCGCCGGCTCACGGGGAAACGAGCGCCTGCTGCTGGTGTTCGCGCTGACGCGCCAGCGCGATGCACTCGAGCGGGCGTTGCGGAGCCTCGGCTGGGTGGCACTCGCGCTTCCAGAACGAGTTGCCGCGCACGGCGGTGGCGCAGCGATCGAGGGTACGATCGCGGAGAACCGCGAGAAGCTCCGGAGGCTCGACGAGCGCGTCGCGCAGACCGGCGCCCGCATTGCCATGGAACTCGCTTGCGCCCGCGCCGCGATCGAGCGCGACCTGCTGTTGCTCGAAGCGCGCGCGTTCACGAGCCGCTCGGAGTCGGTGGTGTTCATCGCAGGATGGGTCCCCGCGGATCGCGGCGTGGCACTCCGCACCGCCGTCGCCCGCGCGAGCCACGGACGCTGCCACGTGCTCGTGGAGGACCCGCAGTCGATCGACCGGGTCCGCTCGGGTGCGGAGTCGGTGCCGATCCTGTTCCGCAACCCGGCCCTGGTGCGTCCGTTCGAGCGGCTGATCGCGGCCTACGGCGCGCCGCGCTGGCGCGAGATCGACCCGACGCCGATCGTCGCAGTGGCGTTCTGGTTCATGTTCGGTCTGATGTTCGGTGACGTCGGGCAGGGGCTCGTGCTCGCCGGCGTCGGCTGGTGGATCTTCCGGCGCGCTCCCCGCTATCGCGATTATGGCGTGATCCTGATGGAGTGCGGCATCGCGGCGACCGCATTCGGTGTGGCCTACGGGAGCGTCTTCGGCATCGAGGACCTGGTGCCGGCTCTGTGGTTCCAGCCGATGCAGGACGTTCCGCGGCTGCTCCGCGTCGGCGCCTCGTTCGGGCTGCTCTTCTTGAGTCTCTCCTTCGCCCTGAGCGTTCTCAACGCATCCATGCGTCGAGATTGGACGGGCATGTTCTTCGGGTCGCACGGCCTGTTGGCTGCGCTCGCCTACTGGATTGCCGCGGCGCTCGGCCTGCGCTGGCTCGCCACGGGTGAGGTCGGCATGGAAGCTGGCCTCGCCGCGGCGCTGCTCGGCGCACCGCTCGCTTGCTGGTGGATGCTGCGCGTGGTGCGCGAGATGCGGCAGAACGGCCGCGACGGCGACGAGCAACCCAATCCTGCGTCGGTGATTCTCGGGGCCGCCGTCGAGCTCGTCGACGTGGTGGTGCGCGGCATCGCGAACACCGTCTCGTTCGTCCGGCTCGCGGCGTTCGCAGTGAGCCACGCGGGTCTGCTGCTCGCCGTGTTCGCGCTCGCGGAGACGGTTTCGACCAGCCATTTCGGCACCTTGTGGAGCGGCCTCGTGATCGTCGTGGGCAACCTCGTGATCATCGCGCTCGAAGGTCTGATCGTTTCGATCCAGAGCGTCCGCCTGGTCTACTACGAGTTCTTCAGTCACTTCCATGAGGGCTCCGGGCTCGAGTATCGACCGCTCAAACTGCGGACGTCGTTCGGACAGGAGGAGTGACCATGAAGAGGCAACGGGAGCGGCGCGATCGCGGACGCGTCGAAGCGACATTGCGGAGGGTCCAGCGCGCCAACCGGGCAGCCGTGGCCGCGGTCGTGCTCGTCGTCGCGATCACGCTGGCGCGCGCGGCGGTCGCCGCGTCGGAGACGGGCGCTGCGGAGGCGGTCTCCGAAGTTCTGGGCGGGCGCGCCGTGGGCTTCCTCTCCGCAGCATTGGCCGTGGGCATGGCGTGCATCGGCGCGGGCTACGCGGTGGCGCACGTGGGCGCCGCGTCGGTGGGCGCGATGAGCGAACGCCCCGAGCTGTCGGGCCGCGCGTTGATCTTCGTCGGGCTCGCCGAGGGGATCGCCATCTACGGGCTGATCGTCTCGGTGATGATCCTGGGCCGGCTCTGACGAGATGGACGCGCATGCGTCCAACGGGACGCTCTGGGTGCTCGGCGACGCGGCGACGGTGATGGGCTTCCGCCTTGCGGGGCTGCGGGGTTGGGTCGTCGAGTCGGCTGCGGAGGCGCGCGCCGCGCTCGACGCGCT
>JAGSPS010000009.1 GCA_018262315.1 Deltaproteobacteria bacterium
CTTCTCGGTCTCGCCGCCGCTGAGCCTGGGAGCGTTCGTCGCTTCGGGCAGCGGAGGCCTCGACGGACCGACGGCGATGACGTTCGGCCCGGATGAGGATCTCTATGTATCGAGCCGGATCTCGGGAAAAGTTCTCCACTACTCCGGCAGCAGCGGCGCGTTCCTCGAGGTCTTCGCGACACCGGGCGGCAACGGCCCGCAAGGGCTCACCTTCGGTCCCGGCGGCGACCTCTTCGTCGCGAACAACAGCACCGATCTGGTGGTACGCTTCGACGGCACCACGGGAGCCGCGCTCGGCGCCTTCGCCACGCCGACCTTCGACGCCACCGATGGGATGACGCCGGTCTTCGGGCCCGACGGCGATCTCTACGTCAGCGGTAGTTACACCAGCGACAGCATCGAGCGCTTCGACGGGACGACGGGCGGCTTCATCGAGGTGTTCGTGAGTTCGGGCAGCGGAGGCCTCGACTTTCCGACGCAGTTCATCTTCGTTCCCGAGCCAGGACGGGCGGCGGGAGAACTCGTCGCGGCTGCGGGACTCGCTGCGGCGGCGCGGCGCCGCCGCAACTGAACCCGATCAGCCGGTCGCCTTGAGCTTGAACAGCTCTTCGCGCGACGCGAAGCGCCGCTTTGCAGCGGCGATGACCTCCGCGGACACGTCGAACTTCATCGCGTGGTTCGGACCCACGCCTTCTTCCTTCATGCAGGCCGGCAGGTCGTCGTCGGCCTTCGTGAAGCCCGCACCGTCGTTGAACTTCCACTCGTCGAGGAGGCATTGCCACCCCATGTCGGCGATCTGTTCGCGCGTCACGTCCTCGCCCACGAACATCGTGTAGTACTTCGCGATCTCTTCGATGGTGGGCTGCAGGAACTGGCAGAAGCCCGACGAATCGCACGCGGCGTTCGCGATCTGCGACTCCTGCGACGCTTGCGCAAACTGCTCCGGCGGCAGGCCCGGATTCACGATCAGGCCGGCGGTGTGATCGGCGCCCATCGCGCTCGTCGCGTAGGTGATGCCCGTGGCCTTCAGCGGTCGCGGATCCCACGCCGGGATCGCCTGCCCCTTCACGACCGGGATCCGCGCGTGCTTGCGCTTCTTGCCGATCGAAACCGCGCCGTTGCCGATCGCCTTGCCGAGTTCCGTTCCGGAGGCGATCTCGTGCAGGATGCGCTTGGCACCGGCGGCGTCGCCGAACTCCATGCCGCCCGAGTCCATGAAGATCGCGATCGCGGCGCCGGTTTCGATGGTGTCGAGGCCCACCTCGTCGCAGAGGCGGTCGAGATCGGCGACGTCTTCCCAGCTCGCGATGCCGCAGTTGGCGCCGAGCATCGTCAGCGTCTCGAACTCGAGCGCGCTGGTCTTGTAGTTGCCGTCCTTGTCGTGGACGACGTTGGAGCACTGCACGATGCAGCCGCTCATGCAGTTGTGCATGCCACCGCCGCGCGTCGCGAAGCTCTCGACGATGCGCTCGCCGCGAAGCGTCTCCACGTCGGGCGATTGCCCCTCCGTGCGGTTCTTGTACGGGAAGGTGTTCAGCATGTTCGCGATGAAGACGACCGAGGCGGTGCCCGTCTTGAACATCTGCGGACCAGCCTGGTAGGCCTTGGTGTAGTCCTTCGCGTACGCGAAGAATTCTTTGCGCACGGCCGGCTGCCGGATCGAAAGCTTGCCGGCATCCACGGCCACGAACTTCAGACCCTTCGAACCCATGACTGCGCCGAGCCCGCCGCGCGCGGCGTGACGCGCCGGGCGGCCCTTCTCGTCGGTGCACGCGACCGAAGCGCCACTGAGCTGCATCTCGCCCGCCGGGCCGATCGTGATGAACGACGCCGTCTGGGGATATTTCTCGTAGAGCTTCTCGCAGGCGGCGTAGTTCCAGAGGCCCTTGTACGCATCGCCCGCAACGATGCGCACGCCGCTCTGGTCCACTTCGAGGCCGAAGCGCTGCTTCGGGTCGGCCGGCTTGCCCTTCACGACGATCACGCGGTAGCCGAGTTTCTGGAGATCCTGGCCCGGATTGCCGCCGGCGTTGGCTTCCTTGATGCCGCCGGTGAGGGGACTCTTGCCGCCGATCGAGATGCGACCGGAGGTCGGGGCCGACGTGCCGGACATCACGCCCGGCGCCATCACGAGCACGTTGCCCGCTCCGAGCGGTTCACACTTCGGATCACACTCTTCGATCAGGATGCGCGCCGAGAGCGCGCGACCGCCGAGCAGGCGCCACTTCGCCGGGAAGGGCTCCACGCTGGCGGTCTGCGTCGTCATGTCGACGCGGATCATCTTGTCGGCCAGTCCGTCTGCCATGGTTTCGAACCTCCTTCAGGGAAACGCGATGCTATCAGCGAAAGCCCGCCCGGGCTTCCGTGCTACCCGCCGGCGATCGCCGCCAGTACATGGACTTCGTCGCCTTCGGCGATCGCGGCGGCGAGCACGTCGCCACCGAGCTGATCGCCGTTGCGGAAGAGCTTCACGAAGCGATGCACCTTGCCGTTCGCATCGAGCACCAGCGGCCGGAACGCGGGATGGATCGCGCTCACGGCGTCGATGCAGTCGCGGACCGTGCGGCCCGCCACCTCGATGCGCTCCAGGCCCTGCGTGGATCCCCGATACGGGGGCGGAATCACGATCGTCGGCATGCGAAGCCTCTCGTGCACCGGACGCGCGCCGGAGTGCGCGCAGTCTAGCCTCCTGCTCCTGGAACTCCGGCTCCAAGAAGCCAGGCGCCTATACTCGCGTGCCCGATGTCGCTGCGGATCGCCGCCGTTCTGGTCCTCGCGCTCGCGCTCGCTCCGATTGCGCGTGCGCAGCACCCGTTCCTGCCGGGACCGCGACCGCTCCACGTGCGGATCGCGGCGGCGGATCTCGTGGCGGTCGGGATGGTCGGACCGATCCGCGACGACCGCGTCGAGATCCGCGGCGCGACGGTGCTGCGCGGCGATGCCGCGGCGAGCTTCGAGATCAAGCGCTCGCCCGCCAAGCCACTGCCGTTCGCGACGGGAGTCCCCGCCGTGCTGCTGCTGCGCGGCGCGCGTTCACCCTACGTGCTGGTGGATGAGCCGCGCGAGATCGTGCTGCTGCGCGACGCCGCGGACGCCAGGCGCTGGACCGAGGCGCTGCAAGCGCTCGAGGCCGCCAGCGCCGAACCGAAGCGTCTGCTCCAGATCTATCTCGCCTGGCTCGACGCTGACGACGAGACGTTGCGCGACGCCGCGGGCGCCGCGCTCTCCGATTCCGGCGCAGCGTTCCTGCCACTGGGCCGCGATGACGCGTTGCTGCGCGCGCGCGCAGCCCTCGACCCGACACGAGCCGCGCCAACCCGCCGCGTCTCGGCGATGCTCGCGGTGACACAGGCCGACGGAGCCGCCGCGCTCGTCGAAGGCATTCCCGGTGAGGCCGCCGATCCGCAGGTGATCGCAACCGCGCTACGCGCCGCCATCCCGGTTGCGCGCGAGCAGCGCGCCGCCGCGCTGCTGCGCGCGCTCGCCGACGAAGAACGCGACGTGCGACGCGCGGCGCTGGACGCGGCGCCGGCGCTGTGGACCGACGCCGTCGCAGCGAAGGTCGCAGAGATCGCCGCAAGCGATCCAGATCCGCGAGCACGCGCCGACGCGCAGAACGCGAAGGCTCGCGGCGGGCAGTAGCCCGACGCTTGAGTTCGCCGCCGCGAAGCGAAGCGCGGGCGAGAAGAGGGGATTGCGGCTAGAGAATGGGACCTTCCCATGTCTCTTGCGCCAAGGAGGGATCCGATGGCGGACCAGAACGGCACGATCGCGACGATCCTGGCAATCGGCGCTGGCCTCTTCGCGGCGGTGGGTGTCGCACCGGCCGCGCACGCCCAGCAGCCGACGATCCTCTTCTACCAGAACTCGCAGGACCAGGCGCGCAGCATCGACGTCGACACGCTCGGCGATGGGCCCATCGTGTCGGGCTTCCTCGGGGCCATCGTCGGCACGGCCCGCAACATCCAGGCCGACGGCGACGACGGACTGCTCTGGTACGCGGACACCTCCGGGAACATCCGGTCGAAGGTGATTGCGACGAACGCCGCGGGGCCGACGATTTCGTCGGTCGTGTTCGCGGGCGCGAACTCGGGCGCGGATCGCCACTTCAGCCTCGATCCCTTCACCAACCTCCTCTACTACTCGGTGACCGACGGCAGCGTCCAGATCATCGACCTCGCCAGCTCGACCGAAGTCGGCACGATTCCCTCGACGGCCTTCGGCGGCGGAATCATCGGCGGCTTCCGCCACACGACGATCGATTCGGTGAATCGCATGCTCTACTACGCCTCGACCGACGACAGCCTCTACTCGTTCTCGCTCGACGACCCGAACCTGGCGGGACCGACCGTTTCGAGCGGCGTCATCGCCGGCGCCGCCGTCGGCGGGTTCCGTCACCTGATCTACGACCCCAACGCGGGCTTGATCTGGTACTCGGTGACGGACGGGAGCGTCGCAAGCGTCGATCCGCTTACCAGCGCGGCCGGACCGACGATCGCGAGCAACCTCTTCACCGACATCGTCGGCGCCGGGCGCATCATCACGCTGAGTGGCGAGGTTGTTCCAGAGCCGGCGGCGCTCGCCGCGCAGGGCATCGCCTGCACCGTCCTAGCGCTCGTCGCAAGGCGACGCCGATTCGTGTCTGCATGAGCTGGGGAAACCGCGACCAGCCACAGGCCGATGTCGCCTCGGAATCCCAACCGTCTCGCGATGCGGTGCGAAGCGAGAAATACCGAGGCGGCGGGGCCTTCCCCGACCTCCGTCGGGGCTTGCTCGTTTCCGAGTGCGGAGTGGCGCGAGCGGTGTGTGGCGCGTTGCCATTTTTGTTCTCGATCGGGTTGCCGAACTGCACATCCCGCGCACCGTTCGAAACCGATCGAGTTCCGCTCTGCCGTCGAGAGACGCGCCATCCTGCTTCGGGGCGTCAGATCGCGCAGCGACTACGGGAGTGCCTTGCGCGACTCGGGCCCGAACGACGACCGACAGCATGATCGGGTCATCGTCTCTCTCGATCTCCGGCGTTGTTTGGAAGCTCCCGGGTCCGGGAAGGCTTCCCCGCCTGTATCCGCTCCCACCGGCTGCTGCCGCACTCGGCGCTGCTGGGCGCTTCGTTCGCCGGCGAGAGAGGAACCTCGGATTCTCCTGCGCCCGACGTCGAGTACGGATTCACTCTACGCCCGTCGCGAATGGGAGATCAAGCCCGAAATTCAGCTGTTCTCGTCGCGAACGCGCACGCCGCGCCCGCGCGCAGCCACGCGCCAGAAACGTTCGTCGGGAACTGCGAACGGCGCCGCATCGTCATCTGTCGGTAACCACGCCGTCAGGAAGCGGTCGCCGTACTCGCCGTGATAGACGCAACCGGTGTCGAGTCCGCGCAGATTGCGCGCGACGTGCAGTCCCTGCGTCGCCCAGTGGCCGTAAACGACGCCGTAGTCGGGCTCCTGCGCGGCCCAGCGCCGATGCCAGGCGTCGTCGGGACTCGCAGGTTCGCGACTCGACCAGCGCCCGCGCGCGTCGACGCTGCGCGCGCGGGTTAGACGGCCCAGCAGGTCGGCGTCGGGGTCGTCCCCCGGCCGCGTGGCGAACAGTCGTTCCGCCTCGCGACGCGACTCGCGCAGCCGCGCCTCGACGCGACGCGCGCGTGTGGCGAGCTCCTCGAGCGACCAACCCGGCGCGACCGACGCGTGCACCATCGCGAAGTCCTGCGCGCCGAGGCGTCCCGTCTCGACGAGCGGCCAGCTGCGCACCCATTCGAGCCACTCTTCTGAGTCGGCTGCTTCGAGCACGTCCTGGAATGTGTCGCCGGGCGCGAGGTCGCGCTGGCCGTATCCGACGCGCAGCAGCGACAGATCATGGTTGCCGAGCACGACGCGCGCGCGACCTCCGTCGTGGAGCGCGCGCAACTGCTGCAGCGCGCGCAGACTGGCGGGACCGCGGTTCACCACGTCGCCCACCAGCCACAACTCGAAATCGCGACCGTAGGCGTGCTCGGCGCGCGCGACGAGATCGCCGAGTTCGTCGGCGCAGCCCTGCACGTCGCCCGCGAAGATCCGCTGCACGAATTGCAGCGTAGAGGATCGGCTCGACGAACGTGGCGGATCGCGGCTAGGATGGGCGCGCCGCCGCGGGGGGCGGTGCTGCGGAGGTGCCGATCGTGCCCGAAATGGCCTGGAATTTCGCCGATCTCTTCGAGCTGGTGGCGGACACCGCGCCCGAGCGGAACGCACTCGCGCACGGCGTCGCGGGGCCCACGCGCAGCTGGCGCGAGCTGGATCGCAACGCCAACGCGCTCGCGCTCCATCTCGCGCGCCGACACCAGCCCGGCGACAAGCTCGCGCTCTACTCCTACAACCGGCCCGAGTTCGTCGAGACGCTCGTCGCGGCGTTCAAGGCGCGGCTGGTGCCGGTGAACGTCAACTACCGCTATCGCGAGGAGGAGCTGGTCTACCTGCTCGACAACTCCGACGCGACGGTCGTCGTATACGAAGCCGGCTTCGCCGGAAGCGTCGCGAAGGTGCGCGACCGGCTGCCGAAGGTGCGCGAGTGGATCGAACTCGCGGACGGAAGCGCAAGCGCCGGTCGGCCCGGCGCGCGCAGCGAGCCACAGGCGAGCGAAGTTCATGGATTGGGCAACGCGTTCGCGACTTCCTACGAGGAGATCGTCGGCAGGGGCACCGACGAGCGGCTCGACATCGAACGCAAGCCGACCGACCTGCTCTTCATGTACACCGGCGGCACGACCGGCATGCCGAAGGGCGTGATGTGGGAGCACTCGGCGCTGTATCGCGCACTCGGCGGCGGCGGCAACGCGGTGATCGGCGAGAAGGCGAGCGAGAGCGTCGAAGAACAGCGCGACCGCATCGCCCAGGAGGCTCGCGGGCAGCGCCTGCTGCCGGCCTGCCCGCTGATGCACGGCACGGGGCTCTTCACCGCGATCAACGCGCTCGGCGGCGGCGGCGCAATCATCACGCTGACCGCGAAGAGCCTCGACGCCGAAGAGCTGTGGTCGACCGCGGAAGCGCGCGGCGCGACCGCAACGGCGATCGTCGGCGACGCGTTCGCCAAGCCGATGCTGAAGGCGCTGCAGGAGAACCCGGGCCGCTGGGACCTCTCGAAGTTCTTCCTGGTCGTGTCTTCCGGCGTGATCTTCACCCCGCAGACCAAGCAGGGTCTGCTCGAACATCTCCCCCACGCGATCATGTACGACTCGTTCGGCTCGAGCGAGGCGGTGGGCTTCGGCACCGAGCTCACGACGAAGGCGAGCACCGTCCAGCTCGCGAAGTTCAAGATCGGTCCCAACTGCAAAGTGTTCACGCCCGATGGGCGCGAGGTCGAGCCCGGCAGCGACGAGCCGGGCTACATCGCGCGCAGCGGTCCGATCCCGCTCGGCTACTACAAGGACGAGAAGAAGAGCGCCGAGACGTTCAAGACCTACCAGGGCCGGCGCTGGTCGATTCCCGGCGACTGGTGCACGGTGAACACCGACGGCACGCTGAACCTGCTCGGCCGCGGCTCGGTGTGCATCAACACCGCCGGCGAGAAGGTGTATCCCGAGGAAGTCGAGGAGGCGCTGAAAACGCATCCCGCCGTGGCGGATGCGCTGGTGGTCGGGCTGCCCGACGAGAAGTGGGGCGAGTCGGTCACCGGCGTAGTGACCCTCGAAGCGGGCAAGCAAGCCACCGAAGCGGAACTCCGCGCGCACGTGCGCGAGCGCCTCGCCGGCTACAAGACACCGAAGCGGATCGTCTTCACCGCGGCACCGATGCGGGCACCGAACGGCAAGGCGGACTACAAGGCCGCCAAGCAGACGGCGATCGCGGCGCTCGGCTCCGCCTAGCGGGCGCGACGGGGCACCGGCACGGGTGGTTGCTGCCCCAGAGGGGCTTCCGATTCGGAAGTAGAGGCCCCCGCTAGAATGGCGCGCGGTCGGATCCGCGGCTCTCCCTCGAGGGCCGGCCGCAGGGAGATTGCGTGGAACGCCGCATCATCGTGTGCGACGGAGCCGAGCTGGCTCGGCTCTGGAGTCGCATCGGCGCCGGCGAGAACGAGGAACTCACCTGGGTTCCGCGTGACAACGAATCACGCGTGCGACCGCCCGGCTTTCGCGCGCTCCAGGGCGGGCTCACGGCCGAGGCGATCGGCAAGCTGAATCCGCGCGAAGGCGACGTCTTCGGCATCGTCAGTGAAGAGATCGGCTTCGTGCGCACCGCCGTCGGAGCGGTGGGCGAAACGATGCCGATCGCACCGGTGCTCGTGCTTTCCGACAAGCTCGACTCCGGCGATCTCCCGATCCACCCCTGCTTACGACTCGGCCGCTTGCGCTCGCTGATTCGCGATGACTTCGACGACGAGTTCGACCACCTCGAGAACCTGCACCGCGTGGTCGAGCTGCGCGGCCTGCTCGCGACGCGTGAGAAGGTCGGCATCCTTCTTCAGCCCGACCCGGACCCGGACGGCATCGCGTCGGGGATCGCACTGCGCGCGCTGCTCGGTCGCAAGAGTCCGACGGCGCCGCTGATCTCGTTTGGCGCGGTGAAGCGGCCCGAGAACCGCGCGATGATCGCGGCGCTCGGCATCGAGGTCCGGATCGTCACGCCGCCCGAGCTGGAAGAGTTCGACGGACTGGCGCTGGTGGACGTGCAACCCGCCGTGTTCGGCGAGAGTCCGCCGGCGCGCGTGCTGTCGGTCGACGCCGTGATCGACCATCATCCCGAACGCGGCGGCTACGACACCGTGATCGGCGACATCCGCACCTCCTACGGCGCGACCTCCACGATCTTGACCGAGTACGTGCGCGCGGCCAGCATCGAAGTGCGGCCGCGCCTGGCGACGGCGCTGCTCTACGGCATCAAGAGCGACACGCAGCTGCTCGGCCGCGAGACGAGTCGCTACGACATCCGCGCCTTCGCCTTCCTGCACGCGCTGCACAGCCCGGCCCTGCTGCGCCGCATCGAGCGCCCCGCCCTTCCGGTCGACGGCCTGCGGGCGCTCGGCCGCGCGCTCGCGTCGACACGCGTGCAAGACGGCATCCACATGCTGGTGTTGGGTCGCGTGCGGGAGGACGTGATCCCGCAGGTCGCCGACCTCGGCCTGCAAGCCGAGAATACCGAGTGGTCTGTCGCAGCGGGCATCGTCGGCTCGGATCTGGTGTTCTCGGTGCGCAACGTCGGCTACGTGCGCGCCGCCGGCGAAGTGGTGCGCGCGGTGGTCGAAGGCCTCGGCGTCGGCGGAGGACACCGGTCGATGGCGAAGGGCATCATCCCGCTGCGCGCGTTCCGCGAGCTCTACGGCAAGATCGATCGCCACTCGATCCACCGCGCGCTGCACGACGCCTTCGTGCGCGCGATCAACGAAACGCGCTGACGGACGCTTCGCGCCGTCAGCGCGCGCGGCGATGGAGCGGGCGACTGGCGTCGCCGCTCATCGCCGCAGATGAGGGCGCGCGCGTTCAGAGGGGATCGAGGCGCCAGGCTACGCCGGATGGGGACAACGCGTTCAAGAACTCGCGGGGGTCGAGGGCTTGCGCGGTGGTGAGTACGCCGGCTTGCTTCGCGCGGCCTTCCAGTAGCCATTGCGCTCCCAGCGCGCAGATCACGCCGGTGATGCCGTAGCTGTCGTAGCCGCTCACGGTGACCTGGTTGCCCCGGCGGCCGGCTGCGCGCACGCGCGCCAGCACCCACCACGGCTGGTCGCGGCGTTCGGCGCCGGGGCCGACGCTGGAGGCGTCGATGCGCGACTCCAGCAGGCGTTGCAGACGCGCCGTGAGTAGAGGCGCGAGTGCGCGCGTGAGGATCGGCGCCAGCGCTGCGACCGCGCCGGGCACCGCGAGGTAGGTTCGCACGCTGCGCACGCTCGGCGCGAACGTCGGGATCGAGAGCACCTCGCCGCCACCGTACGAGACTGCGACACGATCCTCGTCTTCGTCCGGGAATCTCACGTGCAGGCGGTGGGCGAGCTGTGCCTCTTCGCGACGGCGCCCGTTCACGACCGCGAGGGCGGGTTTCGTCAGCACGTCGAGCGCGGACTTCTTGGTGCCGCGGCTGCTCCCGAAGGCTTCGACGCGATTCACCACTTCGACGGTCTCGGCGCCGGGCGTCTCTTCGACCGCGATGCGCGCCGCGCAGTCGCCGACTGCGTACTCGAAGGCGTGCGCGAGGATCGCGGTGACGCCGTTGCGCTCGGCGTCCGCCGAGAGCAGGTCCATCATGCGCGCCATCCAGAGCTGTTCGCCGGTGGTGTCGAGATAGTGCGCGCCGGCCGTGATCGCGGCGCGCAGCACGGGTTCGCCGAGCCTGGCGAAGGGTCCCGCGCAGTTGACGACGCAGCCGACGCCGTCGAGCAGCGACGCGAGCGAGTCGGGGCGCGTCGCATCGGCGACGCGCAGCTCCGGGGCGCCGACCGCTTCGGCCATCCGTTCGAGTGTCGCGCGGTTGCGCCCGCCGAGGATCGGATCGAGCCCGCGCCGGCGCGCCTCGTCCACGACCAGCCGGCCGGTGTAACCGGTGGCGCCGTACACCAGCAGCTTGCGCTCCGTCGCGCTCATGAGCTGTCCCGCGTAGCGAGCCGTAGGCGAGCGATGAGCCTCATGAGATCGACAGCAGTTCGTGGGCCTCGAGCATGCGCCGTTGGATCGAGATCCCGACCGGGCACTGACCCGTGCAGGGCGCCGCGCAGCCGAGACACGCAGACGCGTTCTTGCCGAGCTTTGCGTAGCTCTGGATGCCGCGCTTCTCGAGCCCGTAGTCCTCGAAGTACATCCGGTAGCGGAAGACGTCGTTGACGGCGAGGCCTTCGGAGCAATGATCCAGGCAGGCGCCGCAGTGCGGCGGGCAGTAGCTGCCCGCGATCGCTTCGTCGTAGCGCTGGAGCAGCGCGTGATCCTGCGGTGCGAGGGCGCTGCCCGACGCGAAGATATACTCATCGAGGTGTTGGGACTCGAAGAAGGAAACCACGAGGCACGCGACGTCGGGGTTCGTGAGCACCCACTTGAAGGCCGCCTGGCTGTAGGCCTGCGCGTTCTCGCGGAAGCCGGCGAGCCCGTTGTGCCGGGCGCCCTTCAGGGTCTTCATTGCGACGATGCCGATGTCCTGCTCGCGACGCGCGCGGTGGATCAGGTCGCCGAGGCTCGGCCAGATGCCGTGGTGATAGGCGAGCATCATCACGTCGAAGCGGCCGGATTCGATCGCGCGCGCCGCCACCTGCGCCAGGTTCGGCGTGTGCGACGAAAACCCGAGGAAACGCGCCTTGCCTTGCTGTTTGAGCTGGTCGAACGCCTCGTGCGCGTTCGGGTCCATCAGCCGATCGATCTCGTCGCAGGAGTGTACGTGCACGAGGTCGACGTAGTCGGTGCCGAGGCGTTGCAGGCTCGCCTCGATGACTTCCTTGTACTGCGCGACGGGAGCGCCGGGCGGCAGGTGACCCTGCGGCGTACAGAACTTGGTGGCGAGGAAGAGCTTGGTGCGATCGCGACCGCGCAGCGCACGGCCGATCGCCTGTTCGCTGCCCGAACCCGCGTAGTCCGGCGCGGTGTCGAGATAGGTGATGCCGCGCTCGATCGCCTCGCGCACGATCGCTTCGCCGTTCTCGCCGCGGATCTGGCCGGTACCGAGCGAGATGTCCGACACTTCGAAGCCGGTGCGGCCGAGCCGGCGGTACGCCTTCACCCGCGCGCCCTTCCATTCCTCGGGCCAGCTCGGGTTCGTCTTCACCACCTGGCCGCCGAAGATCTCGCCGGCCGGCCCGCGCCAGCCGCGACCTTCGTTGCCCCAGCCGAGAAACGCGCGGCCGAAGGCGACTGCAGTGCTCGCGGCGGTCGCGACGAGCGCGGCGCCGACGCCCGAAGCGGCGCCGGTGAGGAAGCGACGGCGGGAGCGGTCGGTCGCGGCCCGGCGCGCACCGCGCACCGCGAGGAACGCAAGCGCGGCCGCCGGCAAGCCGAGAAGCAGCGCGAGCACCAGACCCGCGGCCGAGAATCCTGCGTCCGGCAGGAAGAGTCGACCCAGGCGTTCGAGCAGGTCACCGGCCGGGAAGGCACTCGCGTCGAGGCCAATGAACGTCCGATAGAGGACCGGACCGGAAACCCAGAAGCCCACGCCCACCGCGACGGCGATGCTCACGAACCAGGCAAATCGAGATCGCGACATGGTGTTTCTCCCAGGGACTCGCCCAGTATACGCGTCTCGTCACCGCCTGGACCCACCCACCCCACGCGAACAGAAGTAGCGACATTACTCTCATTCACCTGCCCCGTGTTCGGCCCGCTGCCGTCCGACAGCGAGCGAGGATCATCGAGCGGCGCGGTGGGGCGTGCAGGCGGACCCGGCAGGCACTTCGGCTGTGTTAGGGTTGGGCGCGCTCCGGCGCATCGCACGCGAGGAGATCCACCGCATGCCCCCCACCGTCGTGCCGAGCATCGGCGCGCTCAAGAGCCTGGTCGGACAGAAGCTCGGTGTATCCGAGTGGGTCACCGTCACACAGCAGCAGATCAACTCGTTCGCCGACGCGACCGGCGACCACCAGTGGATCCACGTCGACGTCGAGCGCGCCAAGCGCGAATCGCCGTTCAAGCAACCGATTGCGCATGGCTACCTCACCATCTCACTGGCGCCCGTATTGTTGCCGCAGGTCGTGCGCGTGGAAGGCGTGCGGATGGCGGTGAACTACGGACTCGAGAGCATGCGGCTGCCGGCGCCTGTGCCGTCGGGTGCGCGCGTACGGATGTCGGCGGAGATGAAGGACGTGCGGGATATGCCGGGTGGTGGCGCACGCGTGACCTTCGGGATGGTGTTCGAAGTGGAAGGCGGCGCGAAGCCGGCCTGCATCGCCGACGCCATCTACGTCTATTACCCGTGACGGGGGGAGCGCGGCGATGGAGCTGGCGACCTGCGGTCGCAGCTCATCGGCGCGCTCTTTGCCGTGAGTGGCGTCGGTGGTGTCCTCAGCGGGCCTGAAGCGGGCGGTCGTGATCGAGGTGGCGCTCAATGGGGCGACGCCGAAGAGTGCGAACCAGCATGTGCCGTGCAGGCCGGACGAGATCACTCGCGACGCTCTCGCTTGCATCGACGCGGGCGCTTCGATCGTTCACAACCACAACGACGAGGGCTTGTGGACTTCGGACGGCGCGCATGCGGCGGCGCCATACGCCCAAGCGTGGCGCCCGATCTTGGCGCGCCATCCCGGTGTGCTTCTCTATCCGACGATGGCGAGCGGTGGACCGGGCATTGCGATCGAAGCGCGCTGGAAGCACATCGCGGAACTGGCTCGGGCGGGTCTGTGCCGCGTCGGCCTCGTCGATCCCGGCTCCGTGAGTCTCGGCTTTCTCGGCGCAGACGGGCTTCCGCTGTCACTCGACCTCGTCTACGTGAACACCCACCGCGACGCGCGACACATGTTCTTGCAGTGCGCAGAACTCGGACTCGCACCGAGCATCTCGATCTTCGACCCGAGCTTCCTGCGTGTCGCGCTCGCCTTCCTGGCGGCGGGGCGCATGCCGGCCGGTGCGCTGGTGAAACTCTACTTCGGCGGCACGCTCGCCTTCGGCCTGCCCCCGACCCTTGCGAGCCTCGAGGCCTACCTCGACATGCTGGAAGGATCCGGGCTGCCGTGGTCGGTGGCGGTGCTCGGTGGCGACGTCGTGGCGTGCGGCCTCGCGCAGCTCGCGCTCTTGCGTGGCGGACACCTGCGCGTCGGGCTCGAGGACTACGCGGGACCACGGACTCCGACCAACGTCGAACTGGTCGCGGAGGCGGCGGCACTCGCGACGCGCTGCGGGCGCAAGGTCGCGAGCATCGAGGAGACCCACCAGATCCTCGGCATCCCCGCTTCCTAATAGAACTCGACGCGCCCGGTCGCGCGGCTGCTCATGCCAGCGGATAGCGCCGGAATGCCAGCCAGCCGGCGAAACCCAGCACTCCGGCGACGGGACCACAGAGCAGGATGCCGAGCGGTTGGTCGGCGGTGTTGCCGAAGTGGGCGAAGAGCTGGGTCGCGAGCAGCGGCCCCACGCCGAACGAAACCTTCGTCATGAGTCCCTGCATGCCGAAGTACATCGCCTCGCGGCGCAAGCCGGTTCGTGCGAAGTCGGCGTCGATCACGTCGGAGATCAACACGCGGCCGAGCACCAGCAGTGCGCCGACCGGGACACCCAGCAGGACCATCAAGCCCAGGTAGGTCGCGGTGGGGCGCGGCGACACCGCGACGAGTGGGACCGCCGCGAAGACGAGCGCCATCGCGAGCAGCGCCGCGGAGTAGACGCGCTTCTTGCCGAAGCGCGCGGCCGCGCGGCCCACGAGCGGCAGCGAGACACCCGCCGAGACGTAGACCGCTGCGGTTCCGTACGACGCCTCGGCCTCGCTGGCGTGCAGGATCGCGCGACCGAGATACGGGACGGACGTCACCACGATGTTCACACCGATCAGGAACACCGAGAGCGGGATCACGAGCGGCAAGAAAGCTGGATTGCGGAACGACTCGGTCACCGCGGCGCGGAACGGGAGGTGCGGCGGGTCGCCATCGGTGTGGGGTCGCTCGCGCACGAACGCGATCGAGAGATAGAAGAAGCCGAACGCGAGCGCCGCGATCGCCAGCGCCTGGGGCTCGAAGCCATTCGCGAAGTGCACGCCACATAGGGCCCGCCCGCCCTGGAACCTCGCGACGATGGCGCCGAGCACGAGGTTGCCGCCGATGATCGCGAGAATCGAGAACGCGGTCATCAGCGTCGAGATGCGGGTGCGCTCCTCGCTGCTGGTCGCGATCTCCGGGAGCAGCGCGAGATACGGCGCGACCACCGCCGTGAAGGCGCACCAGAAGATCGTGTTCACGAGGGCGAGGTAGAGGCCGGTCGCCGCGTGCTGCTCGGGACCGAATGGCGGGAAGAAGAGCGCGAGGAAGGCGCACACCAGGACCGGCGTGCCGAACAACACGAACGGGATGCGGCGGCCGAAACGCGTGTGCGCGCGATCCGACGCCCAGCCGACGATCGGTTCGGCGAAGCCGTCCACGAAGCGGCCGACGAAGAGCAGCGCGCCGACGCTCGCCGCAGGCAGCAGCGCGACCGCACCCGGCAGGTCGGCCGGGGGTGCGTAGAGATACGGGAGCCAGGAGAGAATCGGCGCCAACGCGTCGCTGCCGAGGCTTCCGGAGGCATACGCGAGCGAGCGTCCGCGTCCGAGCGGTTCCGTCATGCGCGCGGCTCCGCGCTCACTCCGCGAGGAACTCGCGCACCGCCGCCACGAACGCGCCGAGCTGGTCGTGGTGCACCCAGTGACCGGCGTCCGGAATCGTGACGAGGCGCGCATTGGCGAAGGGCGCGATGCGGCCGTCCTTCACCGGATCGCTCGCCCACGAGTTCGCGCCGCGCACCAGCAGCGTCGGACACTCGATGCGGCTCCAGAGTGCGCGCATGTCGTCCACGTCGAAGCGGTACGGCGCGAAGGTGCGCACGTAGTTGTCGAACTTCCAGGACCAGGTGCCGTCTTCGTTGCGGTTCACGCTGTGGATGGTGAGGTGATGAGCCTGTTCGTCGGAGAGGAACGCGTTCTCCTCGCGCATCCGCGCCGCCGCGGCTTCGAAGGTGGCGTAGCGACGCGGCTGGCGCGCGCCGAGCTGGCGCATCTGCTCGATCCATTCGCGCATGCGCTGCGCCGGCGGACGGCCGCGCAACTTCTCGATCAGCGCCGGCGGTGGGCCGAGCCCCTCGATCGCTACGAGCTTGCGCACGCGCTCGGGGTAGATGCCGGTGTACATCAGCGACACGGCGCCTCCGAGCGAGTGGCCGATCAGCACGACCGGCTCGGGGCCGAGTGCCTTGATCAGGTTGGCGAGGTCGAGTACGAAGTCGGCGATCGCGTACATCCCGCCGATCGCCCAGGCGCTGTCGCCGTGGCCGCGCAGGTCGGGCGCGACGACGTGCCATTCGTGGCGCAACTCGCGCGCCACCCAGTCCCAGTTGCGCGCGTGATCGCGACCGCCGTGGACGAGCACAGCCGTCGGCGCGGACTCGTTGCCCCAATCGGCGTAGTGCAGGCGCAGCCGCTGCGAGACGTAGAAGTGCGAGGTGGGACCGACGATTTCCATTCGCCTATTGCTACCTTGCGCCCGTGCGCATCGCCATCGCGCAGATCAATCCCACCGTCGGCGACCTCGCCGGCAATCGCCGCCTGATCGAAGCCACGGCCGCGAAGGCCGCTGCTTCCGGGGCTGCGCTGGTCCTCTTCTCCGAGCTCGCTCTCACGGGCTATCCACCGATGGACCTGCTCGAGCGGCGCGGCTTCGTCGAAGATCAGTTGCGCGAGCTCGATGCGCTGGCGCCCGCATCGCAGCGCATCGCGATCGCCGTGGGCGCCGTGCTGCGCTGTGAGCGGCAAGGGGGCAAGTCGCTCGCGAACGCCGCCGTCCTGTTTGCGAACGGCGCGCGGGTCGCGACGCAGGCGAAGACGCTGCTGCCCACCTACGACGTCTTCGACGAGAACCGCTACTTCGCGCCTGCCGTGTCGCGTGCGCCCGCGCTGTTCGACGGCGTGTCGCTCGGTCTCACCATCTGCGAAGACGGCTGGGTCGGGCGCATCCCCTACGAGGTCGACCCGACCGGCGACCTCGCGCGCCAGGGCGCCCGGCTCGTCGCGAATCTCTCCGCCTCGCCGTGGCACGTCGGCAAGCCGCAGCAGCGGCGCGAGCTGTTCTGCGCGCTGGCGAAGCGCCACGGCGTGCCGATTGCGTTCGCCAATCAGGTCGGTGGCAACGACGAGTTGATCTTCGACGGCGGCTCGTTCTTCGTCGACGCGCAGGGCCGCATTCGTGTTTCTCTCCCGCTCTTCGAGTCGGCGCTCGAAGTGATCGACGTCGACGATCCGCCCGCGCCGCTCACCGCCATCGACGAGCCGCTGGGCGCCGCGCAGCTCGAAGCCGGGCTCGTACTCGGGATCCGCGACTACTTCCGCAAGCAGCAGCTTCCGCCGGGCGCGGTGATCGGACTTTCGGGTGGCGTCGACTCGGCGGTGACAGCCCATCTCGCCGTGCAGGCGCTCGGCGCGGACCGCGTGCTCGGCGTGCTGATGCCGGGGCCGTTTTCGTCGGAGCACAGCGTCACCGACGCAGAGGCGCTGGCGCGTCACCTCGGGATCGAGACGCGCTGCGTCGACATCCGCCCGATCTACGAGCGCTACCTCGACGTGTTCGCCGAGTTGTTCGGCGCGCGCTTCCCGCGTAGCGAGCCGCAGGCGAGCGGCGAGCCTCAGAACTACGGGCTCGCCCAGCAGAACATCCAGTCGCGCATCCGCGGTGCAACGCTGATGGCGATCTCCAACGCCGAGAACCGGCTCGTGCTCGCGACCGGCAACAAGAGCGAGTTGTCGATCGGCTACTGCACACTCTACGGCGACACGGTGGGCGGCATCGCGGTGCTCGGCGACGTCTACAAGCGCGACGTCTACGCGCTGGCGCGCCACGCCAACCGCAACGGTGAGCGCATTCCCAACAGCACGATCGACAAACCGCCCTCCGCCGAGCTGGCGCCCGATCAGCGCGACCAGGACGACCTGCCGCCTTACGTGATCCTCGACGCCGTGCTCGAACAGGCGATCGAAGGCGGCCGGAACGCCGAGTCGATCGAGCCGCCGCCCCATGCATCGCGCGAGTTGGTGCGCCAGATCGTGCGTCGCCTCGATCGCAACGAGTACAAGCGCCGTCAGTCGCCGCCGGTGCTGCGTACTTCGCCGAAGGCGTTCGGCAGCGGGCGGCGGCTGCCCATCGTGCACCGGTACGAAGCCGACTGACGCCGCGCGCCCTTCTCGCGCGCTGCGGGTGAGCTGCGCACGTCGCGCCCCGCAGAGCGCGCGCCTTCGCTTGCTCCACTTCCTCCGTCGCAACGGTGTCCCGTCACCGGAGTTGCAGGCGCATCCTCGCCGCAACTGACCTTCGCGCGGCGCTTGCCCTCAAGGTCGCGAGCGCGGAAGTCGACCCGAATACCGTGGTGGACGGGGAGGGAGCGATGGATCGCGCATCGCGGCGAGGCTCCGCGGCGTCCTTCCGGTCGGTCCGGCTGCGCGCCGGCCTGCGGCTGCTCGTGGTTGCCGTCGTGCTCGTCGCGACCCAGACCGGCTGCGTCGCGATCGGCCTCTCGCTCTTCGCCGTAGCGGCGGGTGTCGGCAGCGGTACCGCCGTGAACTACGCGCTGAACGGTTACGCCTACCGGACGGTCATGGCGCCGATCGCGCAAGTGGAACGCGCCGCGCTCCGCACCGTCAAGAACATGGGATTCCAGCTCGCCTCCGAGGAGAAGATCGACGTGGGCAAGCTGCTGCGTGCGACCGGAAACGACCGCGAGATCGAGATCCGGCTCGAGAAGGTGAGCGAGAAGACCACGCGCATCCGCACGGTGGTGAGCCAGGGCGCGTTCTTGCGCGATCGCGCCACTGCGACCGAGATCATCGTCCAGACCGAAGAGACGCTCGCCCGCACCTGACCCCGCAAGGAGACACCATGAAGAGTCGAACTTTGCTCTGTGCCGCGACGTGCGCCGTCGCGGCGGTTCTCGCATTGCACCCGGTGCACGCGCAAGACGACACGCTGGTGGTCGCACCGACGGACACGACGGTCGTGGTCGAGCCGGCGGAGCCCACGCCGCTCACGGGACCCCAGTCGGTGCCGCAGAACCGGATCGCGGGCGACTTCCGCCCGATGCTCGGCAATGACGCGGAGACGGTCGTGAGCGGACTCCGCAGCGGCGGCCCGATCACGCTGCAGGAGACGACACCGGGTCCGTTGCCGGGCGATCCGGTCGAGGTCACCGAGGTCGTCATCGAGTCGCCGACCGGTCCGCTCGGCAACGGCGAAGTGCGCCACACGCTGGATCTCGCGCGCTTCCAGCTCGCCCAGGCGGGCATCGAGCAGCCGACCGCTTCGGAGCTGCAAGCGGCGCTCACGGGCGGTCCGGTCACCAACGGGGACGGCGTCACCACCGATTTCCAGGGCATTCTCACCATGCGAAGCGATGGCATGGGCTGGGGCCAGATCGCCCACGAGATGGGCACGACGCTGGGCGCGATCAAGAACGGCAGCGCGATCGCGATGCCGGCGGCTGCGCCCGCCGAGGCTGGCACGACCGAGGTGAGCAGCCCGACCGGCGACGACGCAGCCGCGACCGGCGGATCGGCGACGCAGGCGGGGCATGGCCGGTCACACAGCATCGTGACGGGCACCGGCGAGTCCGCGGTCGCGAGCGGCGCGCACGGACACGGCACTGGCGACGGCGGCGTCACCGACGCGCTCGGCTCGACGAGCCCGGGCCACGGGCACGGGCACGGGCGCGCGGACACATCGGTCACGAATGCGATCGGCGACTCCGGCGCTGGCCACGGCCGAGGTAGCAGCATCGTCGACGGTCTCGGCGCGGCGAGCGGCGCACACGGGGGCGATCACGTCGTGAATGCCGTCGGTGGCTCCCATGGTGGCGGGCACGGGGCCGGCGCAGGCACGGGCATCGTGGACGGCCTCGGCGGCAGCGTGGGCGGAGGACACGGCGGCGGCGCGGCCGCGGTGAGCGGCGCGCTCGGCGGCTCGGACTCCGGATTCGGCGGAGGACACGGCGGCGGACACGGCGGCGGAAACGGCCACGGCAAGTGAGCGCGCCAAGCGCGCGAATCCGTGACAATCTCCTCTCGTGCTTGAGAAGGCACGGGGATTCGGGTACTTAGGCAGATCTGGCGCGTGATGGATCACCATCTCCACAAGTCGCGCCCGAGGAGCCCTTCATGCCCGAAGCCGATGCTCGCGAGGACAAGAATTTCCGCACCGACGTGCCGCAGAAGACGGAGGGCTTCTTCCTCAAGGGCTCGAACTCGCTGGATTGGGGCCTGAAGAACCGGCTCTCCAGGATCTTCGACCCGGTTTCGGGCCGCACCGTGATGCTGGCCATCGACCACGGCTACTTCCAGGGTCCCACCACCGGCCTCGAGCGCATCGACC